>DATDUF010000039.1:0-8494 GCA_035290485.1 Candidatus Nanoarchaeia archaeon | reverse complement strand
CGATGAAAAGTGGGATGATCTGATCGCGGAAGTCAAGAAAATCATTGATTGGAAAAATAAAGTTGAAGAAAAACAAAGCAAATTACAATTTGAAGTAGACAAGTTAAAAGAAGATTTTAAGATGCTGCATGAAGCCGTGGTCGGAAAATTAGAAGATTATGACACGCGCATGCGAGATGTAGGTACAGAATTGAAAGCAGTAGGAAAAGTATTCAAGGATGTTATTCCTACTTTTGTCGATAACGTCAAGGAATTAACTGCAGTAAAAGAAGAATTAAAGAAGAAAAAGTAGAAATTCTAGGCGTACAGATTTTCAATATCACTTTTTAATCATCTAAAAACATATAAACCATTTTCTTTGCCTTTCTGAATATGGAACCAACAAAACCCAAACTTTACTTTGGACATACTGTTGACTTGTACGGCACTCCTAAGGAGCTCGAGCTAGTCAGATGCATAGAACAAGAATTTCCTGATTATGAAGTGGAAAACCCCAGTCAGCCGGTGCATGAAGAAGGATATCAGACCTACAAAAGAGAAACCGGAAAAGGAATGGATTATTATTTTCAAAAGGTTCTGCCAGCTATGGCAGGGGGTGTTTTCCAGCCTTTTGCAGATGGAAAGTTTGGCGCGGGTGTCTTTGGAGAAGCAAAATTCTTGCATGAACAAGGAAAACCCATTTATGAGATTACCCTTGAGGGTGTAGTGAGTACGCTGGAACTGGATGCTTCCCGAGCTTTATCAGTGGAAGAAACACGAAAAAGAGTGTATAAGAAATAAGATAATAAAAATTAATTTTTTTTACTGTTTTTACCCGCTCAACAGCGCTACCGCAAAAACTACTATCGCAAACACTACCAATAATCCTAGCACTTTAGGATGAAATAAGGTTGAATAAATATTCTGCTGAAAATCCGAACTTGCTACTTGTTCTTGGCCCTCTACAGTGGTAGTAGAAGGTTGTCCTGCCGCTTGCTCTAAGAGAGATTGTCCTAAGACTTTTCCAAAACCGGCCACAATGATAAGGATTCCTACAGCAATGAGGACCCATTGTATACTACTTTCCTTGTAAGCAGTAACATCCTTGGCTCCCATGATCATGAATAGCAAGACCATTAAGACAAAGAAAATGATGGCAATAGCAAACCAGGGAATGATGAAATTGATCAGATCGATGGCAGTGCGGGAAAGCAAAATGGTCAAGGCCGCGGCGCTGGCAATCATGGAATTAATGCCCATTGAATCGCCGATAACTTTCGTTTTCTGCAGTAGAGCAAAAACAAAACACCATACTAACAGCATCGGAAAGATGAAACTAAAGAGCTGCAAAATCCCCAGATCTAAAAATGAAGCCATTTATTTTTTCTCCACATATCTGCCAACTTCATCCGCGAAAGAGCGAAGGAATCCTTTATCATTTTCTTTTTTAGGTTCTTTGACGATGAACCAGACTACCAATCCAAAGATAAGGAGGACAATCATCAATTGCGTCACATCAGCTGACCACCAGTAAAATACATCATAAGGGCCGCGCCATAGTCTTAAGGAAGCGCCAAAGATATAGATGACAAATCCTAAAGCGATGAAAGCAATAAAAGGGGCTGCTGCTGCGCTAAAGTCAGCACCAAAAATCCCCATTAATAAGAGGACCATGATCGCAGCGACAGAAACTAAAGAAATACTGGGCAAGGATTCATTCATGACCTGAACCGGATCATAACCCAGAGGATAGCTGCCGATAATGTGCGGTACTACAAATAATAATGATAATACTAAAGCAATGACGATGCGAAACTGCTTCTGATCTTTGAATAAAGCTAATTTAGCCGTAACCGCATAGATAATAGTAAAGACTAAAAGGAATGGAAGTAAAAAATCCATTACCCCATAAGCTTGAAAATATTGTGCAAGATTAGTAAAGCTTCCGATGACCATATATTGACCTCCTTTGTTCACTCCTTTTTCTTTTCTGGCGTGTACGTTATCCAGACGATGAATCCGATGATGACGACGATGAAAATTAATGATGCGGCCCAGTCAGCGTTAATATTTTCGAATAGATCGAAGATATATTGCAGCCATCCTAGAGCATTCAGAAATATGACGATTAAACCAATAGCCATAAGGTAAATCAAAATCTGAGTTAATACCGGCAGTTCTTTCATACTGTTAAATTCCTTGTCTCCAAAGAACACGCCTACTAAAAGTAGGAAGCAGACGCCAAGTATAATTAACAAAACTACATTAGCCATGACTTCGTTGATGATGCCTACTAGTTTGGTAGAGGCAATGACTAAGAAGGCAATTACGAAAGCCACCATGGCATTAATATTCTTTTTGCCCATATCATGGCCGCTAATTTTTTCTACACCAAAGATCCTGGTTTTTTCCAGAATGGCAAAGATAATAGTAAATACCAGTAAGAAGGGAAGAATAACATCATAGACTCCTAACTTGTTTAATAAACTAATCATCCCTCGGAATGCACTTTCTTCCACCATTTTTACATCTCTTTTTAGATTCAACTAAAAGAATTGAATATATAAATGTTACGGAAGGAGTAAATTAAATATTAGATTTTTCAAAAACGAATCCTTTAAATAGTAGTTCGCATTTTATTTTGTCGAGGTGTATAGACGTGAGGTGGAGAAAGTCATTCATTCAATGGTGTTTTTTATCCACGTTAATTCTAATGCTCCTTTCAGTAGCCGTTACCGCGACTACCGATGTTTCTTCTGTTCCCATCAAAAATGAGATCAGCCCGGCAGAGTATGCTACTTACAGTGTAACTCTAACTAACAAAGAAAATAAAATTCAGACTTACAATCTTTATTCTTTACAATCCGGGCAAGGATGGAATGTTGATCCCTATCCCCTGAAAGATAAAGTAATCGAGTTGGGACCTGGACAAGCACGTACTGTTGTGGTTAGAGCAAAAGCATTATGGGATTTTCCTCCAGGCATTTATTTTGTCTCCTTAACCGTGCAAAGTGATTCCGGAGAATCTTACACCCAGGAATTGAAAATCTACCTAAAAGCAAAAGATCCTTTGGATTATCTTCCCACTATCCGCGTAACTACGGATATGAATGATAAAATAAATCCCAAAGAACCGCAGACCATAAAATTATTTCTGGAAAACAGAAATCCGCTCAACCTGACTGATTTGAAAATACGCATTGAATCAGATATTCCTGAATTTCAAAAAGAAGTAAATGTCGAGCTGGGCCCTCAAAGCAAGAAAACAGTAGAGTTCAGCATCATTCCTAATCCGCTCACTCAACCTAAGAAATATACGCTCTTCTTCGTCTTTGAAAGCAGAGGAGAAGCAGTCAAAGTAGTTGAGCAAAAAATAGAAATATTATCACTTCTCCCGCCATTTGAAGTCACTCCGCACGAAGAATCCGTATATCTTAAGAAAACAAGAGATCTTGAAGTACGCAACACCGGAAACGTGCGCAATACCCAAGTGGTTAAAGATCCCGTTTCCTTGTGGATGCTTCCTATCATCCGCAGCGAAGGTAAAAGCGAAGTAATCGACGGACAACGATACTTGACTTGGGAAGTAGCCTTGAGTCCCGGAGAGTCAGTTAACATCCCTGTAGTGATTAATTACCGCATCCTGGTTTACGTCTTGATTGCTCTGGTCTTGTTTGGGGTATTCTATTGGTATGTGCAATCACCCGTGAGCTTGCATAAATCAGCAATTACTGCTCGCGGTGACGAAGGAACTCTTTCAGAAATAAAAATAACCATTGAGTTACGCAATCATTCCAATAAGCCGATTAGAAGTGTAATGGTAGCTGATACTGTGCCTAGCATTGCCAACATTGATAAAAGCTTAGAACTAGGAACATTAAAGCCACAGGAAACCAAGCAAACTAAAAACGGCACTAAAGTAGTCTGGTCCTTAGCAGAATTAGATGCTCACGAACAAAGATTGATCACTTACAAAATAAAAGCAAAACTAAATATCTTGGGAACATTTAGTCTTCCACGCGCAGAAGTTGAATTCGAGCGCAAGAAAGGACAGCGCAGAAAAGCGTACTCAAATATTTTCCGACTAGGAGAATAAATTTCTCAAAACAGTATACCACAAGATAAAAAGATTTATATATTAGTTTCCTCCTTATAGAAGAAAAATTAAGTACAAATTCCGGGTGAATAAAGAAACAAGAGGGTGTGAACAATGAAAGACTTTTTTTTACAATTAAAGGAAAAATTTATGAAACCTGTTGAAGAACAGGAAGAACCAGTACAAGGAGAAAGTTATGTTGAATTAGATTCTGGAGCTCCAAAAGAAGATAAAGCTAAAGTTTTAGTTCGCCCTTTTGTAATGGAAGAATTTGAAGACATTAAATCTGTTCTTGATGTATTGCGAGAAGGAACAACTATCGCTTTGATCAACATTAAACCCTTGCGAGAAAAGGATTTAGTGGAATTGAAAAGAGCAATTTCCAAATTACGAAAAACCTGTGAAGCAATCGAAGGAGATGTAGCTGGATTCGGCGAAGATTACGTCGTAGCAGTACCTTACTTTGCCAAGATTCACCGCAATACTCCTTTCCCAAATGAGGGACAGGAATAATTCTTTTTTTTCTTACCTACTTTTATATAGCTTTTTAGCATAGTAATATTTAAAAATCAGAATAAAAGTGTCCTCTTCATAGTGCCACCGTCGCTTAATCCGGTATAGCGCAGGATTGCTAATCCTGTTCCGTAAGGAATTCCCGGTTCAAATGCAAGTGTCACGCCACTTGAGAGGCGGAGCGACTGCGCTCATTGCATTCGCTTAGTCACTTAGACTAATCGTGACAATTGGTGAAAGTCCGGGCGGTGGCGCTTTTATTATTTTAACATTCTTTTCTTCCAAATATCTGATTTTATTTTTGTTCTACTAAGAAGTATATCATAATTATTCTGTATTGCGCTATCTATTCTTTTTTCTTTTTTACCAGCATAATTAAAGATTAAATATGTGCCTAAAAGAACAATGCCCCAGATAATAGTAGATCTAATTATGCCCGTTAGATCTTTTTTTTCAGAATAATAATCTAACAATTTAAATAAAATATTTGTCATTCCAAAAAGAATTGCAAGCCATAGGGGAAGATTTAACGATGAAAGATCTCTTTTCTTAAATTTTAGCTCCTCTATTCTTAGCTTTATTTTTTCTGTATCCATCAAGACTATGTTCTAAGAAAACACTTTTTAATCATTGTGAAAGAAACAATCTTACTTTCTTTTCTTCAATTCTTTAATCCCATTCATGTACGGCCAAAGAACTTTAGGAATCTTGACCGTGCCTTCTTTAGTCTGGAAGTTTTCGAGAATTGCCACAATCACTCGAGAGGTAGCAAGAGCAGTATTATTCAACATGTGCACATATTTCCGTTCTCCATTCTTAGCTACATATTTGGTATTCAAAGTTACGGCCTGGTATTCTAAGCAGTTGCTGCAAGAAGTGACTTCTCGATATGCGCCTTTCTTTTCATTTTGTCCCGGGAACCAGGCTTCGATATCATATTGTAAGGATTGTTTGTTACCGATGTCTCCGCTGCATACTGCGACGACATGGTAAGGTATTTCCAACTGTTGAAAAATGTCTTCTGAAATAGCCTGCATCTGCTTGAAATGTTTAGCAGATTCTTCCGGGGCACAGATAACTATTTGTTCTACTTTATTGAATTGATGCACCCGAAAAATTCCTTTAGTATCTCGACCATGCGCTCCCGCTTCTTTCCTGAAACAAGTACTAATACCACCGATCTTGTCCGGCAATTCATTTTCCTGCAGAACTTTGTCTTTTCTCAACGCGAGCAGAGGATGTTCTGAAGTACCGATCAAGTAGAGATCTTCATTTTCAATTTTGTAAATAGTATCTTGGAACTCACTAAGGTTAACTCCTCCTTCCAGAGCTGCTCGATTGAGCATGAAAGGAGGCCAGTGCATAGAAAAGCCATTTTTCAACAATAGGTCAACCGCAAAACGCTGCAGAGCTAAATCTAGCAATACTGCTTCATTTTTCAGATAATAAAAACGCGCTCCGGAAACGGATGCAGCAGTATCTAAATCAAATAAATCTAATTCTAATCCCAGTTCTATGTGGTCTTTTAGTGGGAATGACGGTTTGACAATCTTTCCCCATTTCTTAAGTTCTTTATTCTCGCTTTCGTCTTTTCCTGCCGGGACTTCTTTGTCTAGAACATTTCCAATCTTCTTCAAAGCATCATTGCGCTGATGAAGCTGTTCGTTGGCATTGTACTCGCGCTGCTTGATTTCTTCAACGACATCCTTCATCTCTTTGATCTTTTTTACAGCTTCTTTTTCCTTCTTGGACTTTTTAGCTTCATTAATTTCTTGAGAAACAACATTGCGCTTATGTTTAAGCTCTTCAACTTTTTTTAATTCTTTTTTCCAGGCTTCATCTAGTTTCAGAACTTGATCTACGATAGCTGTATCTCGGCCGCGTTTCTTTTCAGAAGCCTTGACTAATTCGGGATGTTCCCGTACTAGCTTGATGTCTAACATAAGAATGGAAAATATGCTTACTTTATATAAATATTACGAGTCGCAAATTACCGGATTACCTCACCCAAAAGTATATAAATTAAGAAAATAGTCTTTATGCAAAAGAGGATTATGAAAAAGATAGTTGTTTTAGTATTAGTACTGGCTTTGATATTTGCTATTTCTTCCTCAGCCGATGTGGACACCGGTTTTTCTTGTTCATTAGGCTGTGAATCGTTATCGCAAAATGGGGAAACTTATTATTGTAATCAGGATAGCCAGACTTGTTTTCTGATGGAAGCTCCAGTAGAGTCTGCGTCTAATGAAACGGTCACGGGACCTGTAACTTATACACCTCCAGTCTTAACTACTGAAGAAAAAGTTGCTCTTTTAGAAGAAAATTTAGCTTCTTTGCAGCAAAGCTTGGCAGAGGTCAATTCCGGAGTCAGTCTTAGCAATCAGGATATAGCCTTAGTAAAAAGTCAATTGGCGCAATTACAGGCTGAATTAACCACCTTGAAAGGAAATATTCAAACTGATTTAAACACCCAAACAAATTCTTTATCTACTGGTTTGGCCGGATTACAGCAAGGCATCAATAAAACGCAAGAAGCTTTACAAAATCTTACTGAGAAACAATCGACCACCAGAATTCTGACAGTCATCTTCTTGATTTTAATTATAGCCGGCGTAGGTGCAGGAATTTATTATTATCTTAATCGCAGCAAAACAGATCCAGAAATGCTTGAGTACATCAACAGCAATATCAAGCGGGGAAAAAAGCTGCCGCAAATCAAGCAGGAGTTGCGTAAAGCCGGATGGTTGGACAGCGAGATAGAGAAAGCGTACAATGAAGTAGTAAAGCAAAATTATCGCCAGTATAAATCAGTGCATTCGGAAGCTAAAGCAGAAAGAACCGAGGATGCTGAAGAAGAGCAACGTCCGACCAGCAGAGTTTCGGCTCAGCAGGAAACTTCTAATCCCATGCATGATCCTAAAAAAATGATGATCATCGCAGTAGTGGGAATTTTACTCATTACTGGCTTGATTTTAGTGTTGCGGGGAGTTTCGACTGGCCAAGCAATTTTCTTTCAGAAATTAATTGGCGGAGCAGAGAATGGCACTTCTGGAGAAATCACCTACAAAGTGGAATGTACCCCCCCGCATTTGTTAAATCCCACTGGCGATGCCTGCTGTTTAGACTCAGATAGTTCGGGCATCTGTGATACTACTGAATTACAGGGCAATGGCTTGACCGCAGGAGGAGATTGCAGCGACAACCGCGAATGTAAGTTAGGGCTTTATTGTGTCAACAAGAAATGTACCGGCCTCGACACACTCTACACCCACGAAGGCGGAGATTGTACTAAATTATGCAGTTATTATGCCGTAAAAATGATTACCAGCGACAAGGAGTCGTACGATCTCAAACCCAAGCAAGGCAGCTATACTGGCGCAGGAGCATTAGAATGGAAATTATTGGAAATGCCCCAGTACTGTAAAGGCGAGTCAGCTATTGTGCCTGTAAACATTATCAAAAAACAGACCGGCAAGAAAATCAGCGAAGAAGTCATTCTCTTACACGACGGCGAAAGTAGTACGGTCTTGACCCATCCCACTATCCCTAAATTAGCTTTTACTTTGACTTTAGAGAAAGTATTCGAGAGTTGTCCGAAGTAAGGATTTCTGAATATTTAATTAAATGCTTTGATCGTGGAACTGAACCGGCTGAAGTTCCACATGACACAAATGTCACGCCACGTGAAAACTGAAGAATATCAGTTTTCTGTGCAGAAATGCGATAGCTTTCACATTTCTTGCATTTGCGAGGCGAGTGCGCTTCACTTCGTTCAGCAGCACAGAATTTGCTCGTGGAATTCAATATACATGATGTTCTCCACTTAAAGTATTTTGATCAACCTTTTCTCAAAAGGTTGGATGAAAAGGGGCCCCAAAGAGGGGGTGAGGGTGGTAGAATTCTATG
>DATDUF010000038.1:0-4317 GCA_035290485.1 Candidatus Nanoarchaeia archaeon | reverse complement strand
AATAGATAATGGAAAAATAAATCAAATAAAAATTATTTTTTAGCAGGTTCTTTGAGGGTGAAATTTCCTTTTCCGTCATTGAGAAAGAGGTATAAATCTCCTGCACCACCAGCACCAGTTCCCACTATCAAATCTAAATCTCCATCACCATCAAAATCTCCTACGGTAAGGGCCATTCCAGAATCATGTGCTTTATTTAACCTTGCGAATGCTTCTTTATCAGAATACCAATGCGGTTTTATTTCGGTATTTTCTTCTTTGTGTGGCTGGCAGCCCAACAACCCAGCAATAATAGAACTATAAGCAACAATATTTCTGTATTTCATTTTTATCTCTCCTCCATCCCTCTATTTTGCTGAAAAGGTGGTAATTTAAAAAACTACTGGAAATATCTGCTTCTGGCCGGAGTAGTCCATTTATTTTTCAATTCTTCCAGATCTTGATTCTTCCCGTACAGTTTTGTATAATCATAGATGAGCGACTGCAATTCCCAGTAGTGTTTTACGGTATCAGGATGGACATTAATAGCTCTTCCTTTTTGGCTTACTAATGTTGCTCCTTTATGTTCAAGGTAATGGTCGGTGGTGATTAGTAATTCTAGAATTAAATTTTTTCTTTGTATGGCTGCGCAATGGCTGTCTTCGGCAAAGAAATCTCTTATTTTTTCGTCAAATAAGTCTGGATCCATTTTTAGAGTGTCAAGTAATTCGCTGCCCAGAGCATTCCTGAATCGCAATAGTAAAACGGCGTACTGAAAGGTTTCCCTTTCTCGTCAAATACTTCCAGGAAATTCTTGTGCTGTTCAATCAGCTTTTTGTATTTTTCTTTATAGGCTTTAGCCCGGTCCTTGTCAACTTGCTGCAGTAATTTTACATACAACAGCCCCATGTGCATCCAGATAGCATTGCTTTCATAATTGCGGAGGAAAGTTTCCTGCCAGATGAAATTTGCTTCCTTTCTACCGGCAGCGTATTTTAGCGGAAATGGCTCATCTAATCCTGCTTCATGGATTTTATGCAGCGCTGACTGCATCATTTCTTTGTCAGTAATGATTCCTAACGCAAAAGGAAAGAGATTAGCATCTCCGGCAATGTATTTTTGCTGGGTCAAGTCATCATAAAAATATTCCCCATTCCAAAAATGGCGCTTAATTAATTCAGGATACGAAAATTTTTCAAATGGATTATGCAGATGTTCCATGCCTTTGAGTTCTTTTGCCAGTAAAGCGACCATGCAGTTGTCATAACATGAACTTTTTCTCACTGCAAAGTCTTTTATGGAAGAAAAATGGATCTCTGGCTTGACTAAACCGGTATGTTGGTTGATGATTTTGTCATAGAATTTTAGTATCTCTTTGTTCAGAAAATCTTTGAAAGAATGGTAGGGAAATTTGGAAACTTTGATGCCATGGATCAACCAGGGCAAAGAATCAACCGCATAGTTAGGGAAATCAAAGGGTGTTCCTCCAGGTGTAATAGTGGTGGTGATTTTTTTATATTGTTTGAAATGATTAAGCGCATAGCGCAAAGTATGGTGAACTTGATCTTTATGATGAAGATCCATCAAGGATTTGCTACACCAGCCAAAGTCTCTGGTCCAGAACTGAGGAAAATTGGTAGTGGAAGTCTGCAGGTAGCGGCCGTTCCAGCAGTCATGGACAATCTGTTCGCAGATCTCCTCCGCATTGCCAGGGTATTTTTTGGGTAAAACACGGCTTTTCCAGCCGGTAGCAAATATTCGAGAACCCTGGGTAACATAATCAAGAACGGATGCCATACTATATTTAGAAGAAGGGGAGTTTAAAAAGATTGTTGGGGAGGAATGGTGGTTACTTTCGAATAAACCTATAAACATGCCACAATAAGCGTAATTGATGTCGTTTCTTAGTAAAACGATGATCTGCCCCTTTTATAATTGCTAATTTTTTTAGTTTGTTAGCAAAGTGATAAAGTTGGTGAGCTTCTTTGACCGGAACAGCTTCATCTTCACTTCCATGCACAATAAGTAAAGGATGATGATATTTCTTCATCGCTTTAGGAATATCTAAGGTGAAGAATTCATCATAAAATGCTTTCTTTAATCTTTTTTTATGATACCAATTACCAACCCTATCGTAAACAATGTGACTTTTAGTCCAAAAATCATGCACTTGTTGATCAGTAAAATCGTATTGTACTGCTTGCTTCAAGTCACTCACTCCACCGATTAGGATTAGTTTGTTTATCCGCTTATCTTTATGCGCGTAGAGGGCTGCATCAATTGCTCCAGTAGAATGGCCGATCAATATCAGCTTTTTGAAAGGAAAATGTTTCTCCAAAAAATCTATGGCAGACTTAACTTCTTTTACTTCTTGGCTCATAAGCTTATCTTCGAATTTTCCTTCTGAAGTATTTGTTCCTGAGAATTCAAAACGAAAACAGAGATAGTTTAATTTTGAAAAAAGATGCAACACTCGCGCAGCAGTTCCAAACATACTGCCGGGAAAACCATGTAAGAAAACAATTGCAGTATCGTATTTTTTAGGTTTGTGTACAAATCCCTGTAAGATTAAACCTTGGTTGTTTTTGAATTTGACTGGGATTTGCATCTCTTCCTCTTTATTTTTTTAATACGAATGAGATAATTTTTTCATGGATGTTCTTTTTTGAGTCAGCTCCACTAATATGTAAGATATTTTTTAATCCTTTTTTATATTCTAAATAAGCTTCTCCAAGCGCTTTTGGATAAGGGCCCACAATGAAATCTTCAAATCGGTCATCCATTTGTTCTCTTATTTTTTCCTGTCGCTCTGCTGCTTTTTGAGGAGTTACATCTAAGAAAATTACTTTGTCAACCGCTTTTGTGTATTCCAGAAATGTATTCCTCAATTCGTTGGCTCGGATCGGCTGAATGTGGCTTAATCTTTTCTCGGCATCGAACCAAACTGCTATGTCATGGAAACCTCTTTCAACGATAATGAAATCATTTTTGTCTTTGTATGAGAAATATTGGTCTAAAGCTTTAGCGGCAAATACTATCTTGTATCCAATATATTCAGTTACAGGAACATGAATTGTAGATGCTCTTTGTCGATCAGTAATCACTTTTACAGAATGTCCTTTTTTTATCAGTGCATTCTTAAGAAGCCTAACTTGGGTTGATTTCCCAGCTCTGCCAATTCCTATAAATTCTATAACCTGGCTCATGCAACAATTAACAATTAAAATTATATAAATCTATCCAAGGATGAAAAAACGGACCCGAGGGGACTTTCACCAGTTATCACGATTATTCTAGGTGACTAAGCGAATGCAATGAGCACAGTCGCCCCGCCTCCCAAGTGGCGTGACACTTGTTTTGAAACCCCGATCTGCAGCTTACTCATCTTCAGTTAACTCTCTTCATCCTATAAAGGATTACTCAGGAGCTCATCATCAGATCTTGAGGCTGGATTATGAAAGCGGACCCGATGAGATTTGAACTCACGATTTATAGCTTAGGAGGCTATCGTCCTATTTGCCTATCAATTTGATTCCAGGCTAGACGACGGGTCCGTAAGCAATAAAAATCAAGAATTCTTATTTAAATCTGCCTGTAATTAGGCAGAGTCGGAACGTAGTGACAGACGTTTCGTGCTACAACTCAACCCATCCTTAATCGGAATCAATTCCGTCTTTAACTGCGGATGATGCAGCACTGCTTCCTGATAGTCTTGGCAGCCGTCCATAGTAATGTTGTCAGCGATAATGAAACCGCCTTTTTTGACTAAAGTAATACAATTTTCCAAAACAGTAATATATTTATTCTTCGCGAAGTCAATGAAGATAAGATCATAATATTCTGCTTTCTCTTTGGCTAATCTTTTGATAATCTCCACTGCATCGCCCACTAAAACCTGAGCTTTAATCTCATACTTTTTGAAATTCTGTCTGGCTTCTTCGGCGATAATGGCATTTACATCTATGCTGGTCAATTCTGCTCCTTCGCTTCCTAAGATGCAGCCGCTGTAGCCATTGGCAGTTCCTAATTCCAGAATTCGCTGCGGTTTTATTTCTTGTACTTTCTGTAATAACCAAGCTCCTTTCTTACTCCTAAGAATAGGAATACCTCTGGCGATGCTTTCTTGTTCAAGAGGTTGGAGTTGAGTAATAGTTTTGTGCATATTTACGGGAGAAGCTTTATTAATTAAAATTCTTTCCCTTTCAACCAAGATTTAAAGGAGCGTGATCTAAAATGGCAAATTATTTGGCAGTATTGGTTGCAGCGATTGCTGCGTATGTGGTTGGATTCTTATGGTACGGCCCAGTGTTTGGCAAAAAATGGATGGCTTTGATGGGT
>DATDUF010000037.1:0-2475 GCA_035290485.1 Candidatus Nanoarchaeia archaeon | reverse complement strand
ATTCGCTAATGTTAATTCTGATACAGCAGCGCCTGTCAGTGAAGAATCACCTGCGAATGGACCGTACGCGAATAAGGAAATCATCAGCAAGACTACCGCGATTCCTCCCAGAGTGAAGATGGTTCGAGTGCGGTTCTTCTCCAGCCGGCTGATAGTTTTACTTATCTCTGATAATTCTTGTTTAGCTGCATCAAGTTTTATGGCTGTATCTTTTACGACCCCATTCAGCCGCTGTTGCTTCTGCAAGAACTTGAGATATTCGCTTCTTCTCCAGAGCATCTCAGTTCTTCTACTGCTTGCTTTTTCCAGCCAGGAGACGGTCTCGGATCTAATCTTTTCTAATTCTCTTATTCGTGCCTCTACTTCACTCCTCTTCCTCTTCCAGGCCAGTAGCGGTTTATTTAGAGACATTTGTTTTTCGCTGTAGTTTTATTCCTCCTTCAGCTGATGCAAACTCTGGCGCAAATTCAAACTCTGGCAGTTCCACAGAAACTCTCTTCATCCAGCGTAGCGCATTGCTTGGACTGATCTTCAGCGCCCGACCTACGTCATTTACTGAGACTATTTCAGCAGAGAGAAGCTTCTGCATGGCTGGAGATAATTCCTGCCAGAATCTGCGGTTAATTTCTTCCTGACTAATTGCCCATAGGTACCCTGTTTTACTGCTTCTTGTTCCGAACTTAGTTTTGCTGGAGACGATGATCTGCTGCCGGCAGAGTCTCTGCAAAGCCAAAGAAATGGTAGAAAGCTTAGGCGTGATGCCTTTCTTTTTCAGCTCTTCAACCAATTCAGAGGTAAAGAAAGCATTTTTGTTCTCACGTAAAGTGGTGAGCAGGATGGTTGGAACGGATGCTTTTATTTTAGAAACATTTAGCGCATCTGTCTGGGAAAGATAATATTGATATGGCTTTGAAGAGCGCAAAACTTCTCCTTTCTTAAATAGATCCTGGAGATGAAAATTAATTTTTTTCTGAAAAGCAAGATCAAAATTCGGTTTTAATTCTGCGCAAACTTCCGTTACCGCCAACGGACCTTTAGTCTGCAAAAGGTGCTTGATTTGCGCCTTTATATTTCTGGAATCAACTTTTTCAGAATAGGCTGCAAAGACTATTTTTTGCCCATTAAAAGAGAAGATTCGATCCTTTTTGCCGAAGAAATAGTAATATTCAAGACCGATTTCTCTTTCCGAACGGATTAAAACACCATTTTTCCATAAATCAAGAAGGTAGTGCCGGACTAGATTGATGGTATTTTTATCCGTTTTGCCTAAGATGCCAGCTATTTGGCTAGGAGCCAATGTTTTTTTAGACTCTAGTTTAGATCGTAAAATAGCTAGTACTAACTGTTTCTGCTTACTCTCTGCCGGCATCTGATCAGAACTAAGCCTACTACTCTTATAAACTTTTCTAGAAAATGTAAAATAAAAACACGGCACACCCATTTATTGGGGGTTGAAGAGATTTATCAGAACTAAGCCTACTACTCTTATAAACTTTTCTAGAAAATGTAAAATAAAAACACGGCACACCCATTTATTGGGGGTTGAAGAGATTAGAATCTGTTCTTTCCACTGATGCAAGAAAGTAGAGCTTTCTGCACAGAAATGAAGTGTTCTCTTCATTTCTTGTGTGTTCACCAGTGGTTTTGAAATAAACTCAACTTTGGTTGGAAAGAGCAGGGTCCGAGGAAACCGCCATGAGCGAAGCGAACATGCCGCTGGTCTATTGACCAGCGGTGGGCGGTTTTCGATTGACAGAAAATTCTGAAAAACAACTATTCCCAGCCCTGAAGGGCAGGGATTTCTACTTTTTTGACTGTAGTTCTTGGATCTCCTTAATCTTCCCAAAATAATATGCTTCTTTCTCTCCAACTACATACACTTCAAAATTCTTTATATCTTCTAAAAAAGGGCTTAATAACTGCTCTTTTAAGACATCTGTCCCTTCCAACAATGGATTAAAGCTGGGTACGGCAATCAATTCTTTTTTCTTCCACGTGCCTTTCAAGAAACATTTATACTTTTCCCATTTGCTGCCTTCTCTGATAGTTATGGCTGGGTGTTCATGTCCGATGACTATTCTCTTCGCGGTAGTTTCCACCAATTCATCCCCATGCACAATTAAAGTTTCTCCGACTTGATATTGATTTACTACTGCTATTCCCTTTTTATCAGCTATGGGCTGGATGATCGGATCATGATTTCCTTTGATAATAATCACTTCTGAAATATTTTGCAGCAAAAAATCGAGGAATTCCAGCACTTCTTTCCATTCCTGCCGCAGGACTTTGCCGAACTCATGTTTCAAATCACCATTAATGATGATTTTTACCGGTTTGGTTTTTTCTATGATGATTTTAAGTTTTTTCATAATCTGTTCTAACTGAAATCGGGGGACTAAAATTCCCTTGCGGTGCAGAACTTCTTCGTAGCCAATATGCAGATCATTAATAACCAGCACTTTTTCTAGCTCAAAC
>DATDUF010000036.1:0-7814 GCA_035290485.1 Candidatus Nanoarchaeia archaeon | reverse complement strand
AAAGCTAAAAAATTGCCAGATTTCCCAGATAGCCATAATTACTAAAATAGTGATTCCCCAGTTTACTAATTCCAACAGCCACAACGCCAATGATTCTAAGCCTGCCATTTTAAACTAGTGTTGCCACGCCTCCAGCATAATGCTTTAGTAAAGCTAAACCCCAAATGAGCAAACACAGAATTATTATTCTTGCTACAATTCCGCCGCGGGAATCTCCGGGAATGGCCCTGAATAACAATAAGCCCCCAACTATGGGAGCGCCGATTAATATTACGGAAAAAAGAAGCGAGTAGGCTGCGCCAATTCCCACCAAGACTTCGCTCGGAATAAATATCACTGATATAATAGCCAAGATAAGAGAAACAGTGATAGCAATATTTCTATTGTTACTCAAGCCAGGAACTGCGCTGGCGCCCATATAAAGTAATGCAAAAATTACTATTCCGATCAAAACTCTCATCAATGAAATTAAACCACCGACGAAATCACACCCAGAAGCAGTAATTCCACCTCTACATAAAAATTCTAAAGATCCAATGTTCAAGATTGTATCCCAGACTCCTTTAGAAGGGCCAGGAGAAGGGGCACAAGAGACGAGGAAGAGAAAAATTACTAATACACCTATAACACCTACTTTGTTCCACCTCATAGCCTAAAAGTAACTTCTTAGGATTATTAAAGCTTTCTATGAGTGTCGTATAAGAATTGCCAACAAAAATACAATCCTGTCGTGGGGCTGCGTGAAAACAAGAAACTACTTGTTTTCTGCACAGAAATGTGATTTTTATTCACATTTCTTGTGAACGACGTGAATGCCCCACCTGAAGACGTTCGCCTAGTGTAGCAGGCATGAGAAAACTTTATAAATAACCCCCAATCCCGAAAGACCATGACCCATATATTAACAGTAAACCCCAGCGAATTGAACAAAAAGGTTGCGGAAGAACTTAAAAACCAAAAATTGGTCCAGCCAACCTCTTGGTCAAAATTCGTCAAGACCGGCCACAGCAAAGAACGCTTGCCGGAAAGCGCTGACTGGTGGTATGTCCGCGCTGCTGCATTATTACGCACAGTCGCTAAGTTAGGCCCAGTAGGCACAGAAAAGCTGCGAACTAAATACGGCAGCAAGAAAAACCGCGGCCACAAGCCAGAACACTTCTATAAAGCATCAGGATCACACATCAGAAAAATACTCCAGCAATTAGAAAAATCAGGCTTAATCAAGCAAGCTGAAAAGGGCGTTCATAAAGGACGAGTATTGACTCCTAAAGGAACTTCACTATTAGACAAAATCGCAGTCCAGATTTCCAAGCAGGAAAGAAAAGATCTGCAATTATAAGCATTACAATAAACCATGGCTACCAACAAACATCCGGCAACAAAGAAACGCTTGATCAAATTAAGCGGTCAGACTAAATGGGCCCCTTTCTGGAGCGTTTTCAAAGCGTATGGTAAAGGAAAGCGCGTTCATCCTTCACGGCACACTTTCGTCAAAAGATCCTGGAGAAGGACCAAAACTAAAGCATAATTATTTTACTCAAGACTATGGCTAAAACAACTGAAAAAACATTGGAAAGAACCTATAACGTTCCGCTGCGCAAAGAATACATGAAAGCACCGCGCTGGAACAGAACCAAGAAAGCAGTTACCGCCTTACGTCAGTTCTTAGGAAAGCACATGAAATCAGAAGATGTGCGCTTAAGCAAAGCATTAAATGAAAGTTTGTGGAAACACGGCATCCAGAATCCCCCTCATCACATTAAAGTTAAAGCAGTCAAAGACGACAAAGGCGTAGTACGAGCTGAATTTGCTGGCGCAGAAAAACCAGCTTCTAAGAAAAAAGATAGAACAGAAGTCAAAGCTACTAAGAAAGAAGTAAAAGCAGCTCATAAAAAAGAAAGTAAAAAAGCTGCAGCCAAAGAAGAAGCGCCTTTAGCTCAATAAGATGATTAGCTATTTAGAAGGATTTCTTGATGATATTACAAAAGAAGCGCTAAAACTAGCTGAAGGATCTACAAATAGCAGAGTTAAGGATAATTCTCCGCTTACTGGCACCATGTGGTATGATACAACCACGGGAACCATTCACGGCTTTGGTAATGGAAAACCATATCGGTTGAGAGCGAATAAAAATATCGTACCAACCATTATCTTATTTGATGAAAGAGAGCATGAGCCACTACCTCAAGTATATGCATTTTTCAAGGAAGAAATAACTCCTGGCTTGGAAACTGCTCTGGCTTCAATTAGGCAATATAATGAACACAAAGAAATAGATGATCTCATTGATGATATGCGGCTTTCTTAACAACATTTTTAATTAATTCTTATTTCTACGTTATTATGCCACGCCAACTCTTCATCAAAAAAGCAGCCGCAGGAACATTCGGAAAATCTCCTACTGCAAGAACCGCGGATGAATTGATTCAGTACGGCATCGTCAATCTTGACAAACCGAAAGGGCCGACCAGTCATCAAATTTCTGATTATGTCAAAAAAATTCTTAGTCTCGACAAAGCCGGACATTCCGGAACGTTGGATCCGGCGGTAACCGGCGTGCAGCCTGTCGCCCTGGGAAAAGCTACCAGAATAACCCAATTCCTGCTTACTGCACCCAAGGAATATGTCTGCTTAATGCATTTGCACAGTGAAGTTCCGGAAGAAACGCTGCGAAGTACCATCCAACAATTTATCGGCAAGATTAGGCAATTACCGCCGATAAAAAGCGCAGTCAAGAGAGTAGAACGAACCCGAGAGATCTATGAAGTAGAAATTCTGGAAATAAAAAAGCAGGACGTTTTATTCCGAGTTAAATGTCAAGCGGGAACTTACATTCGAAAATTATGCCATGATCTTGGCAAAGTTCTGCAAGTAGGCGCGCACATGGCTGAACTGAGAAGAACTCAGGCCGGTCCTTTTAGGGAAGAAGATAACCTCGTGACCTTGAACGATTTGCAAGATGCACTTCATTTCTATAAAGAAGAACAAAATAAAAAATTTATATTGCATTGCATCCAGCCCATTGAGAATGCAATCAAACATCTTCCCAAATGCTGGGTTCTAGATACAACCTTACAAAGCGTTTCACACGGACGCGATGTAGCCATTCCCGGCATCAGCAAGCTGGAAAACTTCCGCAAAGGTGAAACAGTCGCAGTAATGACCCTGAAAGAAGAACTAGTAGCCATTGGCGAAGCAACTATGTCCGGAGTAGAGATCAACACCCAGCAAAAAGGAGTCGGTATTAACGTCAAGAAAGTGTTTATAGAACCATTGTAGAGTTGATAAAGAAAATAATTATGATCAAAATTTCTAAGGCAATTCAATAACCATGCCTTCCCATCCTGGATTAGCGATCTTCGTTTCACCGATCGCATCAACAATACCTACCGTCTCATGCAAATGACCGCTTAATGCCAGTTTTACTTTTACCCTAGAAATAAAAGTGCTGAAATCTTTGTTGCCCACATGCCGATTTCCCAGCCAATCTAGTTTCGTGCCGTACGGAGGCTGATGAGTGATCAAAATAATTTTCTTGCCATTATATTTGCCATACCACTCGCGGGCGATCTTTCTGAATTCAGTATCCTGCAACGAAAAACCTCCCCCACCATACCCTAAGAAGACGTAATCGCCTACTATTTTTACCGTTCTATCGAGATTAACAAAATTTGAATATCCAGCAATAACTTGGGCAAATTCCCCACCTTCTTCATGATTTCCGGGAACCACATACACTTTTTTCCCAAGAGCATTCAGCTTTTTCAAATTATAATGCAAACCATTGCCAAAAGTAGAAATATCGCCGCAGCAGATCACAAAATCAATATCTTCTTTTGCTGCGCGTTTCACTAATTTATTGAGCATCTCTTTATCTTCATGCAGATCAGTGAAGGCTAAAAATTTCATCGTGTATAAAAATTGAAAATAAAAATTATGCCGCTTCAGGCAAGGCTTCATCCTCTTCTGAGGATTCATCCATCTCTTCCGCTACAGCTTCTTCAGTAGATTCAGCTTTTACTTCTTCTACTTGCATTTCTACTGCATTTTCTTTAGCGAATTGCAATATTCTGATCGCTGCTTCATTCACAGGATAAATCTTGTAGAGAAGTTTTTTCAGATTCATTTGCGTTTTGCGAGTGACTAGATTGCTGACTACCATTTCAAAAGTATTATTTCTTACTTCATCAGCTAAATAAGCCTTCATTCTCAGGCGCAATTGCTTCTGCACGGAACGCTGGGCTTTGCTTTGAGTGATAATGATGGTCTTGATAATGACATTTTTGCCATCCTTAGTTTTGAAAACTAAATAATCATCCAGGCGGTTAGTGTTTTTTCTAACCATTCTTTTAACAGAAGTGGCGGTCAATTCATATCCTGAAGCGGATGCTTTCAGGGTTGTACCTTCAACTTCATCAATAGTGAACTTCACATAGGCATTCTGATCCTTCATGTTGCCCGTGACATCTTTAAGATTGACTTTCAAATTTCTGCCGATAGCTCCTTCTGGAGAAGCTAAGTAAGATTCTCCTAATTCCATCTGTCCAAACAGTTTTGGACCTACTACTCTGTACCATATCTTTCGTGCGGTATTAACGCGTGCTAATCCTTTCTTAGTTTGATCTTTTGACATTTTTAGTTCTCTTAAGCCCGAATTTATAGTTTAGATACCCGAATTTAAGCTTAAAACAGGGGGTTATTTAAAAAAGTTTGGATTGTAAAAGAGGCAAATTAGAAAGTCCTGGTCTGGAGCAAAAGATTTCCCATCCTGTCGTGGGGTTTCACGCCAGTGAATACCCTACCTGAGTACGTTCGCCTAGTGTAGCAGGCAGACGAAATGTTTATAAAATAAGCTCAGCAAAAAGCACCACCTTATGAAACCACTTCAAATTGCGGTAGAATATGAACGAGGGCTGCATCATGCCCATGATTTTAGGGTTGCTAACCTTGCTTCAGAATTCTTATCCCACCGCCTCAATCTAGATGAGAGAGGAAATACCAAATACTTCCATCGCGAAGGTACACGGCATCAAACAGAATACAATTCTCTCCGTCCTCTTTCTAATCTTAATCTTCTTTGTATGGAATTCCTCAAAGCAGAAGAACTTAGCGATAGAATTTCTGCAGAATTAGGGGTTCTCAACATTCCCATCAGCGAAACCAGCGCTGGGGTTGCGGAAATAAATCCAGAAGTAATGAATAGAGTTTATGGCTACCAAACTATTTTTGGAAATGAAGCAGTAAAAAAGCTTATTCGTATTTCCGGCATCCATCTGCATGTAGATCAATTTCCTGGTCGCTTAGCTGACCAGTTCAATGCCCTGACTGCCTTGCGACCAACTATAGCTCTTACTTCAACTTCCTCTATCTCATATCTCGGAGAGAACAAAGTCAACTGCCATCGCTATAAGATCATTGCCGATCCAAAAGAAGGAGTGTTTGCTAAAATTCCGGAAGAACGTGGTTACATTAATTCTATGGAAGAATTGGAAAGAAGAGACCAAGAGCGCCATAATAAATGGAGTACAGAATTCGCAAATTCTTATAATCGAAGACACAGCAAAGGCTTACCCTTAACCTATAATCTTGATTCCTTTTTAGAACATTTTCCCGTAGAAAAAACAGGATACCCTGATGTACGTAATCGTCCCAACATGGGAAAAGGAACATTCGAGTTACGCATCAACGATACTGCTCCACTCAATATTGTATTAGGGCAGGCTGCTCTCGTACTCGGATACAATCGCCGTATCCTGCTGGACACTATTCCCGTCAATATCGCGGAGAACAATTTTAAAAATGATGGCAAATATCAATTTCATCAAAATGGAGTACTGCTTCCTAATCAGGATACTCTTGATTACTACACCCTGCAAGCGAGAGATCATGGGCTGGAAAATCCCCAAGTGCGTGAATACCTTTCTGCATTATGTGAATTTGCTCAAGAAGGGCTTTCTGCTCACGAACAACACTATCTAAAGCCGTACGTTGAGATGCTTGCTTCAGGCCAAAATCTGGCCAGTGAGCTTTTACGGATGCTCGGTCACAAGATCCACTATTCTCCTCAAGATGGAGCTCTCGCTAACCAATTCATCTGGAATAAACATCAGCATAGCATCCAATCCTTACAAGATAAAATTGCCTACCAAAGAGGTGTATATGTATGTGTAGAATGATTATCGCTTCCGGAAAGATTAACCCAAAACAAATTCTTGACAGTCTCATCCTGATGGCTAAAGATGAAAACTCCAGGCATGAGCGCAATCAAGAAAAAGGTCCGGGAAGCTATCAGCATCCCGATGGTTGGGGAATTGCCTACCTGGATCAGAAGGGCGATTTTGTTATCAAAAAATCTGAAAAAGCTATCTTTGCCGATCCGGAAGTGCAGAAATTATCTGATATTAACACTAACTTCATGATTGCTCACGTCAGAAAGAAAGCAGGTAGTGAAACTTCTATCCATAACACTCACCCTTTTGAAGCATATCATCGTCTATTGGGAGAAGGCGTTTTCTGCCATAATGGCTTCATTGAAGATGAGATTAAATTCCATCCAAAATATAAGTTGGAAGGAAAAACCGATTCAGAAAAATTATTTTACTCCATCCTGAGTGATATTAACGACAATAAGCCGGAAAATATAGCACGTGTTATCCGCAACAATCTCAAAACCTACACTAAAACTCAAGGAACTAATGTTGTTTTGTCAACTAAAGAAAAAACCTTTGTCGGTCTGAGAAAAAATGAACTGCCTAAATATTACGGTATGGTGCTCGGAGAAGGAATCCATTTTGTACTTATTAGTTCAGAAAAGCTTAAAACCTTCCCTGATATTTCCTGGAAGGCGCTTCAGCCCGAAGATGTGGTGATCCTCCACAACGGCCGCAAGCACTATTCCATTAAGAAAGAAAAGAGCAAAAATCCAATTTTACAAAAAATAGTAGCCTTAATTAAAACCTAAATAATAATTAATATAAAATTAATAACCAAAACACATGGAAGTCAAAATCTATACTATCCCAACTTGTCCCTGGAGCGCTAAAGCTAAAGATTGGCTCAAAAAAAAGAAAGTACCTTTTCAGGATTGTAATGTCGCAGAAAGCCAAAATGGCCAATTTCGCGATGAGCTTCTCGATAAATCAGGGCAGATAGCTGTTCCCGTGATTGATTTTAACGGCATTATTGTTCTCGGATTCAGCGAACAGCGCTTGGAAGAAGCTTTGGCGAAAGCACATAAGAAGTAGATAGTGTTTTCAAAATTTCTTCCACCTTTTTACCTTCAAACAAGATTTGATGCAATCCTTCTATCAGAGGCAAATGCAATCCTAATTTTTCTTTAAATCCGATTGCTCTCTTCACCGCA
Source organism: Candidatus Nanoarchaeia archaeon (assembly GCA_035290485.1). Taxonomy (GTDB): domain Archaea; phylum Nanobdellota; class Nanobdellia; order Woesearchaeales; family GW2011-AR9; genus JACPIL01. The sequence continues at coordinate 451 of DATDUF010000036.1, read as the reverse complement.
GTAACGCCTTCTGCAACCATCTTCATCTCTGCCAAAATTTCGTCTAACTTCCGGCCTTTCCCAATCTGCTCACCAACATATCGATTGCGGGAATGCTTGCTGGTGGCAGTTACAATCACATCGCCCATACCTGCTAGGCCGTAAAAAGTTTCTTCTCTGGCACCTAACTTGAGGCCAATAGTTTTAATTTCATCAAGGCCTTTAGTTATCACATAGGCTTTGGCATTATCTCCCAATTGTTTTCCATCAAGAACACCTACAAACACGGCCAGAATATTCTTCAAAGCTGCACATAACTGCACTCCGATGATGTCATCAGTCACTTCTACATTGAAAACTTCAGAATGAAATGCTTCTTGAATCCGTTCCCGTTCTGTTCCTGACTTTCCGGCCAGAACAATCCCGCTAAACAATCCTTTGCATACTTCTTCCGCATGCGTCGGGCCATACA
>DATDUF010000035.1:0-9558 GCA_035290485.1 Candidatus Nanoarchaeia archaeon | reverse complement strand
TTTTTTCTTACCATGCTAGAAACCATCTCCAGTTATCTTAAAGAAAGAATCAGGCAATTCCCGCTCTCTGATAAGATTATTTTTAACAATCAACTATTTGAAATCAATAAAGATCATTTCCAGCCCATCTTACAAAAACCTTCCGCCAAAACCATCGCTTTCATTGATGGGGGTCAAGCTGAGATTCTTGCTGCCGGAAATTTTTGTCTTAGTTTCATCAGGGTTGGAGCATTAGTATATTTAGATAATAAGAAAATTTCCGAGTACATGCATGAATTTTATCTCTTGACTACGGCTAAATATGAAAATAACGATTTGCTCTATGAAACCAAAATTTTTCCAGTTAAGGAAAAAGAAGAAAAAATCGTCGAGGAAAAAGACTTGCTCATCTCTTCTACCGATGTAACTATCAAAACCAGTCAGGAACGAGCTTCAATCACTCAAGTCGCCAGCATCGCCCGACGATTTTCGGAGCTTGCGACCGCAGCTAAAATACGTGCTGATATAATAGTAATTGACGGAACCTTAGAACCAAGCTATCGCTATGAAGAAAAATATCTGACTAAACTCTCAACTTCAGTCTGTGCTCTGGCAAAATCATCCTCTTTATTTACGGCTGCGGGAAATTCTCCCTTAGTTCTTCTGAACAAGCTCAGTCCTCCAGGCTGCTGGAGTTATCTGGTGGAAAAAGATTCTTACTTTGTCAAACTACATGAAAAAGCAAAACATGTCTTTCGCTTCACTGGCGATAAAGAATTCTTACCTAATCTGATGGAAAATAGTACCGATGCACTTTTTTTAGGCTATCCTTACGGCCTGATTGCCGTTGATAAATTAGCCCGGGTCAGCAACGAAGAAAAAAAATCCTTGCGTATAAACTTCCTGCTCAGATCAGAAAACCAAGAAATTGCTGCATACTTATCGGCAACGAATGCGCATGATATTTTAGATAATTTGGGTTGATTGTATCTCTTAAAGAAAAATTAAACTAATCCATATGTATTGCTCTGGTGGAGCTATATTTGTTTTTGCTTCCCTGCACTACGATAGCTACATGATATCGTTCGGTCTCTTTCCTGCGGCTGCCCCAATGCAAACCTACCAGATCATGCCAGCGGTCTTCTAATTCCTTGTAGGTAAGAAAAGTTCGTAACACTGAGTAAGGATCTTCAAAATATATTTTCTGTTTATCATAGCCGATCGCCACAACATAATGTCCGTCTGCCCAATGGTTTTTCCAATCTTTTATTTTTCTTTTTGGCCAGGCCTGTAATAAAATAATGATGGGCATCTTTTTATCAATATACTTCTTCAATTCCTCGACAGAAATCTCTTTTACTTCCGCTGTCAATCGAAAATGTTTTGCCACTGCTAGCATTCCTTGCAATGATGTTCCTTTCCGCGGATCAGTTCTGGCCACGCGTAACACATCATACTCATTAGTGCTGATGCCGTAATAAGCTAGAATTGCGTGCATTACTTTTGCTCCGCAGTCATATTCAAAACTTTGGCGGAGGTTAGGAAAATCTATCCATTTCATGGGGTATAAGATAGTCTATACTTTAATAAACGTTTCGCCAACTATATTTAGAAATATCTAATCATTGCCTTCAGCATACACTTTCTCAAATTCTTGTTCAAATAAGTGCGCTATTTCTGCATCTTCAATGATGATTACATTTTCATCATTATGCTCATCACCATTGGCAGTCGGATTAAACGAGCCGGTCACTACTGTTTTCCCGTCAATAATAAACACTTTATGGTGCAGATTGTTTTTATTCCCATCTTTACGTACTTCAATTTTATTCTGGCTTAGCCGGTCAAACACAGAAAATTGTGAAATCTGTTTTACTTCCATCACTCCTTTCACTTCCACTCCATCTAGATTTTTGAGCAATAAGATATTTGCTATCCCATCATGAGTGAACGAAAAAGTCATAAAGTGAATTGTTTTCTCTGCTTTCTTCAGTTCCTCGCGAACATGCTCTGCGCAATGATCTTCAGGGCAAAAGTAGGTTTGCACTCTGATCTCTTTTCCCTGCTGATTTAGTAAAACTGCCGGATTTTGTACTTTCGCTCCTTTCTTGAAATTACCATTCCACATCTCTTGGAACTCATCTTCATAATTCTGGGCAATCACTCTTGACTCAATCAGCAGTAAATTGTTATTGTTTTTATGGGCATCATTATCGGTAGGATTCATCGAGCCGGTAGATATTTTCCTGCCATCGATAATGCAGAATTTATCGTGCATCAGGCCATAACTGTCTGCTTTGACAAAAGAATAATTGAATTTCTTCAAATAATCATTGTCCGTAACTACTTGCACTTCTATCTTCGCCTGTTTTTCGCGCAAAGTTTCCTGTACTGATTTTAGGCCGATGTCGTAAAAAGCGCAGTGAATGGAATGCTGCGCCGAATGTAGAAACTGCACTAATTCTTGTTCGCATGGGCCTTGCGGACAGAAATACAAAGCTATTGCTCCCTGATCTGAAATTGGTTCGGGGATAGAAAAAACGGCGGCAGGAGTGATTGGTCCTTCACCGGAACATCCGCTTAGAAATAAAATAAGTATCAACAACGATCCAACCACGATTGTTCTCATTAATAGTGACGGATGATAACTCTTTATAAGTTTATTTAATACTGAATCCTATTTCCTGCTTGCCGCCGGCATAGGATTGGAATAAGATCCATTCGATTTTAAAAGTCGCTCCGATGTTCTCATAAGTAGTATTTCCTTGTTCAGGTATGGGATTGCTCTTGATCCCGTTTACCTTGAGGGTGACTTGGCTTGGTTCTAAGAAATGGATGCTGATGTTGGTCGGTACTCCTTTGATGTCTAGCTGCTGCTGTTCATTAACTTTCAGGGTATAGATAGTTTTCTTTTCTTCAACCGGCTCATCACTGTTTTCGGCGATGGCTGAATAGGTTGATTTATTTTCTGTTGGTGGGGCAGTGCTGTTCGTGAAAATATTTGTTGGCTTATCCTGGCATTTTCCTGCATCGCAACCCCATTCGCAGTCTATTTTGCTGATGAAAGAGCAATCTTCTTTTTGATAGCCTCTCCTGAAATCATCAATGCATTTGAATCCGGTAGTACAAGCTTCTGCTGATCGGCATTCTCCATTTACACAACCGCGTTCGCATTCCGTGGCATCTTTACGGACACAATCTTCCTGCACATATACTTTGTAATTCTCATCCGCGCATTCCCATTGGGCGGTGCATTCTTCCGCGGAGACTTCAGTTTTTTCTGTTTCCTGCGTTTCCGTGGTTGGTGCTGCCGGTTGGCAGGAAAGAAGGAATAAGACGGTGATAAGAACTAACCCCATCCAGATTGCTCTCTTTTGCATTTTTATGGTTAAGGAAGTATTAATTTTAAAGATTGTGTAACAACTATGTGGTGGTTACAAAGCGAAAGGTTTATAAATAACTATGAGGAAAAATAGGTATGGTTCTAACAACGCCGGGAAACGATTATAGAGATGCAGTTTACAAGAAATTATTCAATCATATTCAATCCAGCCTGGCTCATTTATCAGAGGCAAGTTATTCTCGGGAATACTTCTGGGACTCAGAGATCGCACAAAAGACCGATGAAATAGCAACAAAAAATAAGTATAGGTTATCCAGAAGAAGTACTCCAGCACCGGCATTATTTGTGATTGGATACCAGCAAAATTCTCCTGACCATACTTTAGCCTTTCTGTCAGAACTGGGCGAAAATTCTATCTTAGAGCAGTGTGTTTTTTTAGCTGAGGGGTATGATCAAGAAGCAGCTATGCTTAGTAAAATTGCTCCCGTCACTAATAATCATTTCAATACCCTATTTAGAAAATGTAACCTAAAACCTCGAGGAAGGGATTCATTTCCATTGCGGGAACGACAATATAAAAATTTCGCTGACCAAAATTTGCGGCACAATGAGAAAAAATTGTTGGAAACTGTTGATTGCCTGGTGCGAAGAGAGCGAGATCATTTTCTGCCAAGTTTTCTAGAGGAAGAAAAACAAGGGAAACCCATGATCTTCCTGGCCAATATAATTCACCTGGCTTCTGCAACTTTACCTACTCAGTTGAGTAATAATGGAATAGGATATGCCTTCTTTGTGCCGAGATACAACAAATGAAAAATAATTTAGAAAAATTAAATCTGCAAGCCAAGTACGAAGGTCTTATCTTCGGTGCAGCCATCGGTGATGCCTTAGGCATGCCAACTGAATATATCTCTAAGGAGGAATTAGATCAGTTCTATGGGGGTAGGATAACTAATTTTGAAAGACCGCATCAAAATCATCCGTGTTCACATCTCAATGCAGGTCAATATACCGACGACACTCAGCAGCTTATACTTCTTACTGAATCACTTATACAGAAAAAAGGATTTGATATTTTTGATTTTGGGCAGAAAATAGGAGAATGGGCTCACCGCTGCCAAACCGTTTCAGATTACAATCGTTTTGCTGGGGGAACAAGCCTTTCCGCCGGCATAAAAATACACTGTGGAGAAAATCCATTAACAGCTGGAGGGTCAAGAGCTACCTGCGGCTCTGCGATGAGAGTAAGCCCATTAGGATTATTTTATCGTAATAATATCTCTCAATTAAAGGAAATAGCAACACGAGCATCTTTGGTAACACATAATAATCTTGCAGCAATAGATTCCGCCATCTTTATTTCACATTTAGTTGCTTATTTGTCTAATGATGTAACTATTAAAGAAGCGGCTCAGAAATCAAGAGAATTGCTTAGTTCAGACTTAAAAAAAAATATCGATTATGTCCTTGCTAATACACATAAGAATCCCCGTGAAGTAGCTGCCAAAATAGGAGCATCTGAAAGTGCTTACGAAACTGTGCCGATGGCCTTGCATTGTTTTCTGTATTCTCCAGAAGATTATGAACAGTCCGTTACAGAAGCAGCCAATTTAGTTCCGGGAGACACTGATTCAATTGCCTGTATTGCTGGAGCTTTATCCGGAACATACAATGGCGTAGAAGCAATTCCTAAAAAATGGAGACAAGAAATTGAAGATTCCCTATTACTGCAGAAGCTAAGTAAGGATTTATTTGAAGCTTCTGTTTAATTTGCCATAAACTGTAATCGCAAGTTCTATAAAGAATACTGGAATTATTATAAGAATGGAATTAGCTATTGATATTAACAAATTAGCTCAAAAAGATCCTTTGCGTCTTTCAAAAGCAGGCGATTCTCTTCATAAGGTTTGTTCAAGATATCTAGGATACTTAACTGAAAAAATGGTACAATATTTTACCGTAAAGGGCTATAGCAGAATCTCAACTAACTCTTCTTTAACCGTTGCTACTTTTGTTTTTAAAAAAGAGAATTCTATCTGGAAAATTAAACATATTTTGTCGGAAGAACGCAGTAGAAACTTTGTGGCTTTGTTGACTGTTACAGTTGAAAGAGAAGCTTTGAGTGGGACAGAAGGATATCTTAAAAATCTTGGAATACCAGGCCAGTTTGTTTCATTGGTCAACTAATTGCCGGCAACAGCTGCAATAGGCGCAGTTCCTTTAATTCTTTGAGCTGTTTGCTCCATCACTGCTAATTGATCAAGATATGATAAAACTTGCTCAGCATTTTCCCCATAGAAATTAGTGATATAATTTTTTTCATCACCTATTATTGCACCTGATTTTACCGGAGTCATCAACGGTGCTCCCGTAGTACTATCATAGGTTCCAGCAAACTTTGTAGGTTTCACCAATCCTTCTACCGAATCACCATTTAAACCAGCGCTTAAGGTACCGTCACTAAAATAATTAATATTTGATTGCATTAAGAGACTTTCTACCTCTATATCTGGCCTATAATAACGAACTGCACCTTCAAGAAGATAATTAATAGAACCTGAACAGCAGGTATCTATAAAACGTAGTTTAGCTCCAGTCTTGAGTAAATTTTCTTTCTGCATGTAGTTAAGTACATCAGCAACTTCAGACCTGAAATCGGAATCAGTTCGCACAAGAAAGTTAAATTTCTGTTGAAATTTTTGCCTGAATTCAAGAAAGCTATCTGATTCATGTGCAGCTGCAAACATCAGATCCCTTACCTTCTCTGACTGTCTAAACGTAGTATCTCTACTTACATATAAGATTTGGATGTCTGGATTAGTTACGCCAGATAATTTCTGTGCCAATTCATCTGATGCACCAAGAACTGCTCCATCCCTAAACAAATGAACATTAGTAAACCCTGGTTTCTGTTGCAGTAATATCTCTGAAAATGCAGCGACATCCTTTGTCGCCGTTTTAGATCTTTCATATAGTTTGTTGAAATCTTGTTCCAGAGCAATAAATTGTCCAGAAGTCATGGTTCCTGCCTGAACTTCTGCTCTGGCTCGATGTAGTACCAAATCTTTGATATTTTCTTTAGTTAGAGAATCAGCATTTTCAGCTTTTTGAACTAAATCATATATAGACTTTTCATAATGATCAGGGTCAACAAAAAGCTGAGGAGATCCGCTAACGTAGACTGATTCTGCAAGCGATTCGAATCTGCCAGTCATGCTTTCTTGGACTAAAGGTACTGGCGCATTCATCCGTGCTGCTTCCAGCTGAATAATATCTTCCAATTTTTCTGGTGAAATAAATTCATTCATTTTAGCAAAAGGCTTATCAGTAAAAAAACCTTTTTGCTTCCATTGATTATCAATAGGATCATAAACATACTTATTATCGTTCAAAACGTAATTTTTCCCACTACGGATTGCTTGCGATTTTTGTTCTGGAACTTCAACCTTACGGAAAGAATCTAAATTTAATTCCTTCGTTTTAGATAATGTATTTGTTTTGCCGCTTTCATCAACAATTTTTATTACTTTTTCATCTTCATCGATATATTTTCCTACATAAATATCTCCATGTACTGAACGGACTTCTACTGGTTGTCCTTGTATTACTAAAGTGTGGGGATTTAGCTTATTAACATCTAGAAACTCTTGATCACTTTTATAGCCGAATCCAAATACTCCTCGCGACTCTATAGTTTCAATGACCAGGGATTCTGAGATTAGATCTTCGTGCTTAAATTTTGATCTTCCAATCAATTTTCCTGAATATCGTTTGCCATCGCTGGCCGTGACGGAAATATGTTGGCCTTCTTGGAGCTCATCAAGAGTCGAAGGGCTTTCTATAACTGCAGGAACATTGGCCAGGCACGGAGCCATTCCCACAATCGCTCCGCCAGCAACTGCGCAAGGTTTAACCTCAGAAACACCGCTTAGTGTGCTTTGAAATTCCACTGGTTCTAAATTTTGTTTTCGTAACCGATCTATTTCATAACCAATATCAAAGTTTCCTCCCGTTAGGGCATCCTTAGCATATCGTTCTGCCACTCCGGCTTCTTTGATTTGAGAATACTTACTATCTAAGGCAGTTCCTAAATCAACAAAAACCAAGGCTGAACATTCAGGATCTACACACTTGATATTGCGATAATGTGCATCTAATACTTCTACGTTTGCTTCTCGTATTTTGGCAAATAATTGTTTAACTTCCTGTTCAAGATTCAGAGTTCTACCCCCATAAGTTATTTTATCAAACCTTCCACTTTCATACACTTTTTGCAGGACATTTTGTCGGTCCTGAATTGATGATCTATAAGCATTTTGTATTTTACTATTCTTATTTCCTTCAATAACCAGAAGATCGAGTTTATCTCGTTCGCTCAACTCTCGGCCTTCTTTGGTGGCTTTTTGCTGGATGACTGACTTGCTTTCTTCTGCCGAGGCTCCAATTTTTGCTTTTGCTTCTAAAAACGCATCGTTTATTGAATCGAGTTTTTGTTGTTCAAGTTCGTTCAGAGCACTCTGAACTAATTCTTCTAATTCTGGTCCTTTCGCTTTGCTTACTATTTGAAAAGTTCCGTCTGGAGAAATATCATGAAGACAAGCGGCCACTCCTGCCACGCAGAGATCATCATGTATCTTCTGCAGCCAATCAGCATTGTTGCCGAAATCATTTTTTTTAACTTTGAGAACTACTGAACCTTCGATTTGTGCTTTCCCTTCTGCAAGTCTCTGTTCATTTATCTTTTTTAGAACAGAATTTGGTACATCATAAACAATATTTTCTGATCCTTCTGCTAGTTTGTAATCTTCTGCCGCTTGCAATTTCTGCAGATCAGATTGAGTAAGCGTTTTGCCATTATGAGTTTCCAACACCTCGATGATTGAATCAAACTTTGGATCGCCGCTGCGAGGGATGGTAATATCTCTTTTTTGTGGAGGGAGGTTTTCTATTGTAGTTACAGATTCTTTTGGTAAGGTTTTGGAGTCTATAGTCTCTCGATCAAGTGTCTGAGCAGTTGATGAAATACTACAAGGAGCCAATCCCACAATCGCTCCACCAGCAAGAGCGCATGGTTCGACTACGTCAGAAACACCAGCAAATGATCTTTCTGATTTGGCTGACTTAATCTCAGTAGGATTGACAGCAAATCCTCCGCCGGTCATCAGTTCGTCTAATTTCTTATTATACGTTCGTTCAATGGTAGCAGGATCTCCGGGGATAGCGAAACCGGCATCAAGCAGTTCTGCTTGTAATTTTCCTTCAGGAGTTGTTACAACCATAACATTTTCCCAATGGAAATCTGCAACTTCAACATTTTCAGCGATGAGTGAATTTGCAAGCTTTTGAACTGCGTCCTGCACTTCGTCTAATTCTCCTTGATAACCTGCTCTTCTAAGGACGCTTTCAATATCTTTTTTTGTCTCCTTGACTAAAATAGGATTTTCTACGGCAAGTTTTCTTGCCTCATCATATTTCGCATAAGCAGCATTGTACTCCGCGCGAGTCTCTGGAGTTAAATGATCTAAAATTGTTTCCTTCAAACTGCTGCCTTCAACTTTCTCAGCGATGTAAAAATTATCTCCTGCTTCATACACATGTGGAGCAGCGCCTCTCTCAGCCAGCCGATTTAATATTTTCTGCTGTTCAGGGAAGCTATTAGCAATATCTTCTAAATTAGGATGTGTATTTTTTATTTTTATAACTGATGGTCTTTCAACGCCAGGAAGTTGTACACGGACAGTTTCAGGAACATCCAACACTACACCTTCGCCGCCTCCACCGATATATAATTCTTTTTTGTTGACTAATTTTTCAAGGGTAGATTCGCTTAATCTTCCATTATAATTATTCTCAATTATAGTTACAATGTCATTCCAATCATCCTCCCCGGAAAAAGTTGGAAGATCTACGGCGGTTTCTATGGATGGAAGATCTCTTGCAGTGGCTACAATTTCTTGTCCTGGTCTAGTCGCGTCATCTCTCAAACACGGCGCCAATCCATAGATAGCTGCTGCAGCAAGATTACAAGGATTGACATTTTCAGAAACTCCTCGTACTTTTGGTGTTTCAATGACTTCGACTTCAGCAACCTTTCCCGTCGTAATTCTCTGTCTTTTTCCTGCTTGTTCCAGAACAATGACATTATCATTTTTAACCACCACTTTCCCTTGATAGACATTCCCATTAATGGTCTGTAATTTTACCTCGCCACCTGCTTCAGGCATGGCAGAAAGAAT
>DATDUF010000034.1:0-4426 GCA_035290485.1 Candidatus Nanoarchaeia archaeon | reverse complement strand
GTTATGCAACAGAATTAGCGCATAGAAAAGGCAAACAGCATGGTCTTTCCTATTCAAGTGTTAGTATAGACTTTAAAAGACTTACTTTTACTTACCAGAAAGAAGAGGGAGAAGGATGGGACGTTGATGAGGTAGACGTTGGAAAATTTTCGTTCCAATTTGAGGATCTCAAAATGCCGCTCTATTCCAAGTATTTGAAAGTGGTGGGAACAGTAAATCCTAATTCAAAAAACTTATTGAAAGATTTAGAGATGAGATTAAATGGTTTGCAAATAGAAGGCATGGAAGTTATCCCTGGAAAGCATGTTTATCCCTACTTAGAAATATTAGTAACGGATAAGTTTACTATTGATGTTAAATACTAAATTATTTCCCGTTATGGCTACGATGCACTAACACATCTCGAGAGTTGCTTAGAAGAACGACGTTTTTCAGAAAGAATAATATTTTCCATCCCCACAATCTTTTTAACCCCTTAAGATATATTTTTTATCATGGACACAAAAGTCTTATCTTTAACTGCCGCTTTGCTAGCAGGCTGCAGCAATGCAGTACAACAAGCTAAAACTACAACACCTACACCAACCATCGCTATCAAACCAGCTCGACCCGATTGCAGCAAATTAGACTTAACTCAGAAGGTCGGCTTTGAAACTTCGTTTTTAGTCGAGGGCGCAGGAAGATTTTGTTACGGTATCTTTTCCAAAGAAAATCATTATTATGATAAAGTCTATGAATGTGATAAAGAAAGAAGACCGCTTCCGGATCATTATATGATCTTTCGCGAATTTGCCGGCCCGAATAAAGATTACATGGAAATCAAAGCAGTTCTAGCCGTTTCAGGAGAGCTGATGGATTATGTTCCATTTTGGCAGGATAGTTCCGGAAAAGTAACTTCCGTTCCCGGGCAGCCAGTCTCACCAGAACTAGGAGGAATGTTTTCCAAAGGTAGAAAGATGTTAGATTATACCAGAAGAGTTCCTCAAGTCTGTCAGGGATTACTGGAATACAAGATAAAATAATTTATTTCAATTCTAATTCCACCGGGCAATGATCCGATCCCATCACCTGTGGAAGAATAAAAGCTTTCTTCATCTTTGCTCGCAACTTCTCTGACACCAAGAAATAATCAATGCGCCAGCCTACATTTCTAGCTCTTGCATTAAACATCTGGCTCCAAAAGGTGTAATGACCTTTTTCTTTCACAAACTCTCGAAAGCTATCGACGTAGCCGGCATCCATCAAGCGCTGAATTCCATCAATTTCTACCTGAGTATAACCAGCGGTCTTATTATAATTTGATTTAGGATTAGCTAAATCAATTTCTGTATGTGCAACATTCAAGTCGCCACAGATAATCACGGGTTTTTTCTTTTCCAGCTTTAAGACGTAGTCCAAAAACAATTGATCCCATTCTTCTCGATATTTCAACCTTACTAGCTCTCGGCCGGAATTCGGAGTATAAACATTCACCAGATAATAATCAGTAAATTCAAGAGTAATTATTCTTCCTTCTTCTTTATGATTTTCTTTCCCACCAAAATTATACTGGACGGAAATCGGTTTTATTTTACTGAAGATCGCTGTGCCCGCATAGCCTGGCCTTTCAGCAGAATTCCAGAAATGATGCTCATACTCGGATAATTTCTGATCCACCTGGTCGGGATGGGCTTTTATTTCCTGAATACATAAAAGGTCAGGCTCTTCTTTTTTTACAAAGTCGACAAAGCCTTTTTTCAACACCGCGCGAATGCCATTCACGTTCCAAGAGATTATTCTTACCATGTTTCCTCATCGGGATCTTTTTGCATTCCTACTTCTTCAAGCTCAGATCCTGATTCTAATTCATCTTCCAATTCCGGACAAGTATAACATCTGCCTTTAGGTGTTAAATACGATCGGCAGCAGGAGATATTAAATTTCCTTTCTATGCCCTTATCTTCTAGTAGCTCTTCCATGTCGAGCAATTTCCTCGGCTATTTCTTTCCAGGAATGCACTCTTTTAATATTTTCTGGAAGCTTTTCCTTGGTTTGATTCCAGGGATAATTAAAGTCGGCCAGCAGCACATAAATGCCTTGCGAAGCGCAATCCAGAGCATGCTTTAAACTGTCATCAATCATGATGCTGATCTTCTGCTGCTTACCGATCTCTGATTTTAATTGTTTTTTACCGACTCCATGCCATTGATTAGTAAGATTAATACAGTGAAAACTATTTGAAAAATGAGTTGACAGCCATTGCTCGGTTTGGTGACGAACAACTTGTGGTCGGGCGGTAATAATGCAGAGCTGATGTTCTTTTGCTAATTGCTGGATTGTTTTCAGAGCGCCTTTCACCGGCTTAATATTCTGAAAGTGTTCCGTTTTAAAAAAATTCAGCACTTTATCTTGATTTTCCTGTTCTGTGCCGCCAAACACTTCCCGGTAAGAATACGAAAACATGTCCTTTTTCTGGGTCTTAGTATCATAATTCTGATTGTGGTATTGCAGATAGGCTTCCATTAATTCTGCCAAAACCTCATCCACGTCCACACCAATGTTCATAGATCTAGATTCTCTTTTCCACTTAATAAATATTGTTGAACTTTACTGAAGTTTACTAAAGAATTCCAGCGTTTTGCTAGCTACAAAATGACCTGCTTCGTGCACTGCTTCCCGGGTTGAGCCGGCAATATGCGGAGTAAGAATCAAGTTATTATTTTTCTGGGCATAATGTAATAAAGGGCTTTCTGCCGATAACGGTTCAGCAGCAAAAACATCTAACGCTGCTCCGGCAATATTTTCTTGTTCCAAAGCCTCTAGTAAATCTGCTTCAGAAATAACCTCGCCTCGAGAACAATTAATCAGTACAGAAGTAGGCTTCATCAATTTTAATTTCTGCTTATTGACAATTCCTCTGGTTTCTTCTGTAAGTAAGAGATGCAAGGTAATCACATCTGCTTCAGCAAAAATATCTTCTAAAGAAGAAAGCCGGATTACTTTAGCTTGATAGAAAGCTTCGTCTTTTAAGTAAGGATCGTAAGCCAGAATGCGCATTCCAAAAGCCTGGGCTAAGATGGCAATGTCTCTACCGATTCTTCCGAAACCGATAATGCCTAGTTTTTTTCCTTGCAATTCCCTGCCGATAAAATCAGCGCGGTGCCATTTTCCTGAGGTAAGTGAAGCATGAGCTGCCGGTATTTTTCGAACTAAACTGAGCAATAAGGCTAGCGTATGTTCCGCGGTAGCAATGGTATTTGCGCCCTGTAAAGAGATAACTTCAATGCCTTTCTGCTTGGCATATTCAACATCAATGTGATTGACCCCGGTAGTCCCGGAAGCGATCACTTTCAGTTTTTTTGCAGCATCAATAACCTTCTTATCAACATGAGTGTCTACCCGAATGGCCAGGACATCATAATCAGCCACGCACTCCAGCAGCTGCTCGTAGGTAACTTCTTTTGCAGTTACTGAGCCTAACTTTTGAAATAGAGCTACTGCTGCCGAATCAAAATATGCAGGGGCCGTGATGAGTATTTTTGTGGTCATGGTTTAATTTTAATTAGTAAAAAGCGCCAGCGCCCGGACATTCTCACTGGCGTTCGAGGCATCGTCGCCCCGGGCGCCAATATTTGAACCGGGATATCCTTGCGGAAACAAGCTATGTGGTACTTCCTTGGAAAGTTATTCCAGGCTTGCGCAGTACCGGGTTGTGCCACGCTGGCATAAGCTGATTTAGCCAGAGATTGTTATTTAAATATTTCGTTAAAAATACTAATGAACTGTTCTCTACTGCTCCCCCATAAAACTTAAATACTTCTTTTTCTTTGCAAATCCTATGATCACCCAAGATTTTGTCAAAGAGTTGGAGATGGCTTTATATCGTTCTTACGGTCGTGCTAACGGCAAGTTGAAAGCCCGCAGCGAGCATCAGCCTAATTTTGTGGGGGATACAACCTACAAAGAAGATATTGTCAAGGTATTTACTGACGTGCTGCTGGAACGCCGAGCAGTCTTGGAAACAGAAATTCTCAAAGGCGGCCATAAGAATACTGCCGAGATGTTCAGCAGGGTCGCTTCCTTAGTGGAAAACAAAGTGCGCACGGTCATGACCAGATCCTCTCTTGGCAACAAAGGCTTTGATCAGAGAGCATTTGAAAGAATGGTTCATGACTTGAGAACAGAAGTTCGCGATGTTTTCTATAAAGGCTATTTGGGAAGTTAATTCTTTATTTCTTCCTCATGTCCGCAATCTAAACAGGACTGATACTTCTTGCCTTTGTATTCATAGAAATCTACATGCATGGATTTACACTTAGGACAACAGTACTTGTCTTCTGAAGTTGCTGTGTGGACCATAGTAAAAAGATGGCGGTGGGGAGATTTGAACTCCCGACTTCCAGATTATGAGTCTGGCGCTATAGCCAGGCTAAGCTACACCGCCTTG
>DATDUF010000033.1:0-22286 GCA_035290485.1 Candidatus Nanoarchaeia archaeon | reverse complement strand
CACAATCTGCTTTCCCACAAATCTTGAAGGATTCCTTGTAAAGCCGGATCATTTCTTTCATCTAATTTTTTTAGTGTTATGATATATTCTTTCACGGTTGGAATACGTTTTCCTATGCTTAAAAAAAAATTTTCCCAGCCTTGTTGAGAATCAGTATACGTTCCGTCAGAATGACAAACTGCTTCTCCATCCAAAACAAGATTGCCTACAATAATTGGTTCTACCATACTTATGGTTTTCATACATTTATTTATAAAATTTCAGTAGAAAAACACAATCAAACCAAACTCCTAAACCACTCCACCTGCTCCTGTATCTGTTTCTTAGAATACGCAACCAATGGCTTCATCACTGTTAACTCCCCATCATATTTACCTTTATCACTAAGAGTCTGCCCCGTCACTAATATAGAAATCTTCTCAGATTTCGCCAAACTATCTATCTCAGCTGCATTCTTTACTAATCGCAACCTCAATTCCACTGGACTAAAGGCTTGCATTAAAGAAATCTCCTTCTCTGCAAAAGCAACCGGAAAGACACTGCAGCCCCGCTTCATGAATAATAATCCTGCTAACAAACTTGCCTCATTCTCCACTAATAATAGCACTTTGCCCTCAACACCAGTTGGCAATCCTCCCCCACAAATAATTGTCTCCGTAAACAAATAGGCACCTTCTTGGTTGATTTCAATTACTAAGGTTATCTCCGGCGCAGCGGAAGAAAATCGCAGCTTAGTATGTTTCTCAACCTGCTCTCCTACTAGGCGGTTAAATTCCGGAGAAGGCACGGGAAAAGACTTGTCCGAGCGCTTAGTGCTTATTCTGAAGGTTCCTGTTTTTCCCCGTAATAATTCCACTGCTTTCTGTTGTATTTTCTCCGTATTTTTTTCCACATGAACTGCAGGTGAATAGGATACCAATCCATAGACTCGACGTAGAGCAGCATGAGCAGGGAAATAAGGTAGAAGCATCCTTCCCCGGCTGTTGCGAACCTTTAATCCGGAAACACCTTCCTTTTTGAGCATTTTAGCTATATTTTCAGTCAATTTGTGTTCAAAAATACCCTTATTGGCACCTTTAAGAAAAATCTCCCCGTACCGCAGCAATATTGTATCATATACCATGTCCTAAAATGGCCTAAATTCCTTTAAAAAACTTCTCCTCTGCAACCCCTTGATTTCACCTGGAACCAGATCTGCTATTTATAAAGGCAATATTTAAATAGTCCAAGGCTATTTATAAGTAAAATCAAACAGGGGGCATGTTAAAAATGGCAAAAACAAGTTCTAAAATAACTTCCAAAAAAGAAATAACTATTGTCAATATTGTTATTTCCAGCAGTCTGGAAAAGGACATCCCTTTAGAAAAAATGGCTGCTACCTTACCTAACACTGAATATAACCCTGAACAGTTCCCTGGCTTAGTATTGCGTATTAAAGACCCTAAAACGTCTGCTCTTATTTTCTCAAGTGGAAAAATTGTCTGTACTGGTGCTAGAACAATGGAACAAGTAGACCTCAGCATCCAGAGCATCATCAAGAGCCTTAAGAAATTGAACATTCACGTCACTATCAAACCAAAAATAACGGTCCAAAACATCGTTGCTTCCGGAAGCATTGGGATGGCCTTAAACCTGAACGTACTTGGTCTAAAGCTGCCAAATACTGAATACGAACCTGAGCAATTTCCTGGCTTAGTACATAAGCTCAAAGGCACCAGTGCTACTTTCTTGCTTTTCAGCAACGGAAAAATTGTTTGTACGGGAACTAAAACCGAACAAGAAGTGAATGAAGCCACCGACTTGTTGATAGAGCGATTAAAGAAAGTACTGGAAAAGCCATAAATCCCTACATAAATCTTTAAATAATCTTCATTATCTTTTTTATTTTAGTACATTCAAAGAAGAAGTCTTTAGGGGGTGGCTTTATGGAAGTTGACGAACAAATAAAGACATTTAGAGACTTTATCGAGCAAAATTACCATCCTCATCTTCTAGAAGCAGTACGTAAAGGAGAATCTTTCATCAAGCTGGATTTTACTGAGCTGCTTAAGTTTAATACTGAAATCGCGGAAGAATTATTAGAAAATCCACAAGAACTTCTCAAAGCCGGTGAAATTGCCATTAAGGAATTTGATCTGCCTAAAAAATTAAATAAATTCAATATTCGTTTCATCAATCTTCCTGAATCACAAAAAGTTCTCATTAGTGAAATTCGAAGTAAACATTTGAACAAACTCTTATGGGTAGATGGGATTGTTCGTAACAAAACGGATGTACGGCCTCATGTAAGCGCTTCAAAATTCGAATGTCCTTCTTGCGGAAATATTCTTACTGTCTTGCAGCTAGACCAGAAGTACAAAGAACCTACACGGTGTGGATGCGGCCGTAAAGGAAAATTCAAAGAAATTTCTAAAGAATTAGTAGACGGCCAAGGATTAGTTTTAGAAGAAGCAGCAGAAGATTTGGATGGAGTACAGCCAAAACGCATTAATGTTTTTTTACGAGATGATCTAGTGTCTCCGCTTACAGAAAGAAAGACCAGTCCCGGATCACGTATCCAATTAGTAGGCTGGGCCACAGAAGTGCCCATTACTTTGCGTACTGGCGGCCAATCTATCAAATATGAATTGATTGTCGAAGCTAATTCTATTGAGCCGCTTCATGATGATAATCTCAGCCTCAGCATTACTGAGAAAGACATGGAAGAAATCATGAAAATTGCCAAGTCTGAAGATCCTCTTCGCCTTCTTTCAGAAAGCTTGGCTCCTTCCATTTACGGCCATGAGAAGATTAAGGAAGCGGTAATCCTGCAATTAGCAGGAGGATGTCGAAAAGTTCGAGCTGATGGAGTTACTACCAGGGGAGATATGCACATGCTTCTTATTGGAGATCCAGGATCAGGAAAATCACAATTACTGAAAAGAATTTCTCAGATTGCTCCCAAAGCTCGTTTTACCAGCGGTAAGGGCGCTACCGGGGCAGGATTGACGGCAGCAGTAGTAAAAGACGAATTCTTAGGTGGGTGGTCCTTAGAAGCAGGAACGCTGGTTTTAGCTAACCGCGGATTCGCTATTATCGACGAAATGGATAAGATGGGGAAAGAAGATACCTCTGCTCTGCACGAAGCTCTGGAACAGCAAACTATCAGCATTGCTAAAGCTAATATCCAGGCCACTTTACGATGTGAAACTACTGTACTAGCGGCAGCAAATCCTAAATTTGGTCGTTTCGACCCTTATGATTTGATTGCTAACCAAATAACTTTACCTCCTACTTTGATCAACAGATTTGACTTAATTTTTCCGGTTAAAGATCTTCCTAATAGAGAAAAGGATGAAACCACTGCCACGTTTATTCTTAATTACCATAAAGACCCTTCTAAAGCAGTGGGAGATATTACCAGCGAACTTATGAAAAAATATTTTTCTTATGTGCGTTCAAAAGTAAATCCAAAAATGAGCGATGCCGCGATTGATGAAATCAAAGCCTATTACGTTACTATGCGTAACTCCGGAAACGCAGAAGAAGGTGGTGTAAAAAGCATTCCTATAACTGCACGACAATTAGAAGCGCTGATTAGACTATCGGAAGCCTCGGCAAAAATACGCCTGGCAAAAACTGTGACTAAAAAAGATGCGCAGAAAGCCATTGAGTTAATAGACTATTGTCTTAATCAAATTGCTAAAGATAGTGAGACTGGCAAGATTGACATCGATCGCTTAGGCGGAAGCAGAATAACTGCCACTCAAAGAAACAGCTTGAGTGTCATGAAAGAGATTATCTCTGCTTTAGAGGAACAGCTGAATTCAAAAATAATTCCTGTTGAAAATATTGTGGAAGCGGCAAAAGAAAAAAGCATTCCTCCTGATAAAGTCGAGGAGTCTTTAGAAAAATTGCGCCGTTCCGGGGACATTTTCGAGCCCAAACGAGGATTTGTCCAGCGCTTATAAAACAAGAATAAAGATAGAAAAATAACAAAAAAATAAACCCATGGAACCTGAAAACAAATCCTTCTTTCGCTTTCCGGCAGAAAAAGTAGCTATTCGTGAGTTAGAAGAAGGACAATATGTTGAAGAAAAAGAACAGAATCCTAATTATCTTATTACTAATGAAAATAAAAAAATATTCAGAATAAACATCATTGCTACCATAGTTCACCAGGAATTGCGTGGTTCAGTTAATTCTATTCTTATCGACGATGGAACTGGTAAAATAGTGCTGCGAATATTTGAAGAGAATAAGGCGGCTTTTGAGCTGGAAATAGGCGACGTAGTTCAAGTTATTGGCAAAGTAAGAATATTTAATCAAGAAAAATACATTTTTCCTGAGGTCATTAAAAAAACAAATTCTCTTTGGCTTAAAGTTCGATTCTCAGAGCTGCA
Organism: Candidatus Nanoarchaeia archaeon; assembly: GCA_035290485.1. Classification (GTDB taxonomy): domain Archaea; phylum Nanobdellota; class Nanobdellia; order Woesearchaeales; family GW2011-AR9; genus JACPIL01. The sequence goes on along the minus strand of DATDUF010000033.1, from coordinate 17,904 downwards.
AAAAAATAAGCAAATATCTTCCGATGCTCTTGAGGGAAAAAATAAAGAAAAAAAGAAAATAGAAGCAGAAACTGTTGAGAAGGTAAAGAAAGAAGAATCAGCCAAACCACTAATAAAAGAAGAAAAATCAAAAGAAAAGGAATTAAAAATACTAAATATTCAGCAAAAACAGCCAGAGCAAAATACTAATTCAGAAATTTTGGAAGTAATTAGTGAAGAGATCGAGGAAAATGACCCTTTGCTTCCATATGAAATAATTTCTAAACTTATAAGCCAGCTTGATAAAGGAGAAGGAGTGATGATTGAAGAAATTCTTGAGAAATCTCCGTTAGATAAAACAGAAGAGCTTATTGAAAAAATGTTAGAGAATGGGGATATTTTTCAAAATATGCCTGGAAAAGTTAAACTTCTTTGATTATTTTGTAATAAAACCTAAGAAAATAGCAACGGCGTGACATAGACTTCCACAATTCCGCCTACTAATAGAAATCCTATGCTGATAAGCACTAAATCTAACACATCAGTCATAATCGCATCATAACTTAAATCTTTTTTTATTAAGGCCATGGAAAGAATACCCCCTGCTAAGGCAATGATAAAATATGCAGTAATTTCTAAAATTCCATGGATCATATATTTAAAAAAACCAAAGGCTGCAGTACTAAAGTAAGCTGAAAATAAGCTAAAACCTGCTAAAGAAGCGCTTTCTGCTATTTTTGTTTTTATAACATTTCCCATCGCCGCAGCAATGACTGAGGCATTCCAGGTTAAGATGAATAAAGCACCTGTACCATAAAGCAATGAGAAAATGAGGCAAAAAAATAATACTTTTAGATTATTTAAAAAAATTTTAATGAAAATATCTGTTTTGGTGACTTGTGCTGTCACACTATCACCCACAATATTCCCGCGTACATAATTATTTACATTAACAATAGCTTTCTGCTGAAATTCAAAGACACTATCAACCATAGTATGTGGTAAAAAGACATAAGAAACTGCTAAAGCCGTAGTTATACCTAAAAACATACAAACTAAAAAAGTAATAACTTTAGCATGCTCTTGTAATAATTTCCATTCACTTTCATATTTTATATCTAATTCTTCTTCATTTTTGATAGTAATATACATTGTTGGCAAGATCGCTATAACTATTAAAAATACTGTTAAAAGACCGGAAACTTCCTTAAAGACTAAATAAGATAAAAATAAAGCGATTATAGAATAAGTAAATCCGACTAAAAACATTTCCCATGGTTTTTTCTTTAGCACAAAAGGGTTAAAAATATATTCCAAAACCATGTGTATATTAGTAAATACAGAATATATAAAGATTCCTATGATGATTTTTAGAGTAAATTAAGAACAAATAGTTAGGATTATGAGAAAGTCAGAAAAATAACCTCCCCCTCCTCTGTTTCCGATGGAAAATTAATTAATCAAAAAAGAAGTTGGTGGTTGATGACGATTTAGCTCTTGACAACTCATGATCAAGATGAGAATGACCTTAAATTGATAATTTTCGATTTCCTATAGAATTATTTTTCAAGAAGATAGTGGTTAAATGCAATCAATATAAGATAATAATATGAATAATAATAAGTAATAATAATGATAACTTTTTTTGTTTCTTCTTTCTTTTCTCTTTCGAAATACTACTTACTTATTTTCAATATTGAAATTAATAATATATTAATAATAATATATTAAATAATATAATAATAAATAATAATAAAGTTGATAGTAAATTAATAATGATAGAGGGAAGAATAAAATAATTAAAAAATAAGAAACAAAGCCTAAATAATTGCATTTAACTTTCTTAAACTATTGATTCTAAACTTACTCTAACTCTATTCTAACTCATTCATACTCTTTCTGAAGAGAAATTTATTTATACTTATTTCCACTCGCAACCTAGGTGATAGAAAATCTAAGTATAAAGCTATATCCTTTAGCTCAATATACTTTATTAATCAGTCTCAAGGATCATCACAACTTATTATTCACTTTTTCCATAAGAAATCAAGGGGTCAGAGCCATTAATACTAAAAAGAAGGTAAAATAAATGGAAATAAACAATTTTTTTGAAAATTATCTGAAAAAAGAGTCTATCTTTGTAGATAAAAGAACTTTAATGCCTTCTTACATCCCAGAAGAAATACTTTATCGTGAAGAACAGCTCCAAGAAGTAGCTAATGTCCTTGCTCCTATCTTAAGAATGGAAAAACCTTCTAATTTGTTTATTTATGGGAAAACCGGTACTGGAAAAACAATTTCCGTTAAGCATATCATCACTTCTATGAGTACTATTGCAGCTCAGAATCGTCTTCCTTTAAAATGCATCTACTTAAATTGCAAGCTTAAACGGGTCGCCGACACTGAATATCGCTTAATCGCTCAATTAATTAAAGAGTTCGGCCAAGAAATCCCAGCCACAGGTCTTCCTACTGATGAAGTTTATAATATCTTTTACAAGCTCCTGGATCGAGAAAAGCAGATTGTACTCTTAGTTTTAGATGAGATTGATCAGCTTACCAGAAAAATAGGCGACGAAATATTATACAATTTAACCAGGATAAATGTAGAATTACAGAAATCACAGATTTGTTTAGTGGGGATTTCCAACAATTTAGTGTTTACGGAAACTCTTGATCCTCGCATAAAAAGCAGCTTATCAGAAGAAGAGCTTATTTTTTCTCCTTATAACGCTTTACAAATTCAAGATATATTACGAAAAAGAGCAGAAATCGCTTTCAAAGAAGGAATTTTACAGCCAGGAGTTATTGAAAAATGTGCTGCTTACTCTGCTCGCGACCATGGCGATGCCCGCCGTGCTATTGACTTATTACGCATTGCCGGAGAATTAGCTGAACGCAGCGGGTCGACTTTAGTAGAAATTGCCCATTTAGATGAAGCAGAAAAAAAAATTGAAGCAGATAAGATCATTAATGCCGCTACTAATCAGCCTAAGCAATTCCAATCAGTGTTATATGCAATCCTGATGATCACTCCCCAGAAGAAAAGTTTCTTTACTGGAGAAATTTATGATGTTTACAAAACTGTCTGTAAGCAGACTAAGTTAAATGTTCTTACCCAACGCCGGGTTTCTGACATTATTGCGGAAATGGATATGCTGGGAATCATTAATGCTAAAATCATCTCTAAAGGAAGATATGGCCGGACTCGAGACATGTCTTTGTCTATTGATGAAAATTTAATCTTAAAATTACGTTCAGTATTAGAAAAATCATTGCAATTAAGCTGAATTTGAAAAACATACAAAAGAAAAAAGCAACAAAATATGGAAGAAAAGCAAAAAATAATAGAAGACTTGTTTGAAAAGGGAATTTTAGTGAGTCAGGATGTTTTAGACAATAAGATAGAAAAAGCGCTGGAAGGAAATTTAATCGCGAAATTAGAACAAGAACGAGATTTACTGGTTCTCAATACTGATTATGTTGACATCGTTACTAAACAAAAAAGCTTGGTTGATTGGTATGAAGTAGATTTTTATCGCGTGCAAGCAGAAAAAGAACGAGATGATGAATTGTATCAAGCTCAATTACAGCAATTCAAGCAGGCTGAATTACAAGTAAGCGGTCCCAGCGGTTCAGATTTTGCCCAAAAACAGCAGCTTTTCAGCTCAGAACAAGAAATGAATCCCTTAGAAGATGGAGAAAATTTTACTGCTGCTCACTCTTCTAATTCTACTTTCTCAGACACAGCTGAACCAGCTGGCTCAGCTTTAGAAATGACTTCTGTAACTCCTCAATTAATTCATGCTTCTCCTGAATTGACTTCTATCCTTTCCTCTCCTTCACAAGTACAGATTATTATCTCGTATAAGAATGAAGCCAGAAAATTTGAGGTAAAAGATTTCACCCAATTATTTGCTTCTCGTTATCGTTTTCTGGAGGGAATCTTACGGCAGCGACAAGAGTTACAAAATACGATGCCTATCAGCCGTCTTCTTGCTAAAAAAGAGAAAGAAAATGTTTCGCTCATTGCCTTGATAGATGATATCAGCGAGACTAAAAATGGAAATCTTATATTAACTGCGGAGGATTTAACCGGGAGAATAAAAGTAGTCTTTTCAAAAAACAAAAAAGATCTTTATCAGAAAGCCAAAGATTTGGTTTTAGACGAAGTCGTTGGCATCAGCGGAGTTTTAGGCGATAAGATAATTTTTGGAGAAGAAATAGTCTGGCCTGATATTCCTGTTAATAACCAGCTCAAGAAAAGTGAAGTAGAAGAATATGCTATTTTTCTTTCTGATGTCCATGTCGGATCAAAATTATTTTTAAAAGATGAATTTAATAAATTCCTACGCTGGATCAATGCGGAAGCCGGCAATCCCGCCCAGCGAGAGATCGCTCAAAAAGTGAAATATATCATTATTGCGGGAGATTTAGTTGACGGCATAGGTATTTATCCTTCCCAGCAGGATGAACTTGCTCTGCACAACATAATCCATCAATACGAAGAGTTTTCTGAGCTTATTAAAAAAATACCTTCTGATAAACAGATCATCATCTGCCCGGGAAACCATGATGCTGTCCATCTAGCAGAACCGCAAGCTTCATTTGATGAAAAATTTGCCCCGAGTTTATTTAAGATTCCTAATGTCACCTTAGTGACTAATCCAGCTATGGTAAATATTGCCAGAACTGAAACCTTTCCTGGTTTTGATGTACTTTTGTATCACGGTTATAGTTTTGATTATTATGTTGCTAACGTGGAATCAATTCGTAATAATGGTGGTTACCATCGCGCCGATTTAATCATGAAATTTTTACTGAAACGCCGACATTTAGCACCTTCCTTCAAATCCACTCCTTACTTTCCCGGCCATAAAGAAGACCCTTTACTCATAAAAAAAATTCCTGATTTTTTAATCAGCGGACACATTCATTATTCCAATGTCGCTAACTATAAAGGAGTCACCACTATTTGCGGAAGCTGCTGGCAAGATATAACCACTTTTCAAGAGAAGCTTGGTCACCAGCCCGAACCTGCTCGTGTTCCTTTAGTCAATCTCAAAACTCGTGAAGTCAAAGTCCTAAAATTCGGATAATAAGATAAAGAGGTGGACATGAAAGCATCGCCGTTAATACACGGATATTTTGATAAGATTGGGAAGGATATCCAAGCAGCCTATGATGTAGCTAAAGCTGCGCGTAAAAAAGGTCTTGATCCGGAATTAGATGTATCTATCCCTCTTGCTAAAAACATGGCAGAGCGAGTAGTAGGATTGATTTCAGTTGTTGCTCCACAAATAACTGAGTCTAAAGTAACTGAGCGCATCACGGAGCTAGAAAAAGAATATGGGCTTCTCGATTGGCGCGTTGGTTTTAGAATAGCTGAAGAAGTTGCCCAGGAAAAACATTGTAAGTTTAAAGATAAGCTGGAAGCCATGGAAGTCGGCATTCGCGTTGGGTTTGCTTATCTTACTTTAGGAATTGTTTCTGCTCCGCTGGAAGGTTTCATCGGCCTTAAAATTAAAAAAAGAAAAGATGGAAAAGAATATTTTGCTCTGCAATATGCCGGTCCCATTCGTGGTGCTGGTGGAACAGCCGCTTCTACTTCTGTAATTCTGGCTGATTATGTACGCATCAAGATGGGTTATCATACCTACGATCCGGATGAAACCGAGATAAATCGTTTTATTATTGAAATTCAAGATTATCATGAACGGGTTACTAACTTGCAGTATCGCCCTTCAGATGAGGAAGTCAAATTTATGGCTGCCCATCTGCCGGTAGAAGTTGACGGTGATCCTACTGAAGAAATTGAGGTTTCAAACTACAAAGATATTCCTCGTATTGAAACTAATTTTATTCGCGGCGGAATGGCTCTGGTCATGGCCGAAGGTCTATGCCAGAAAGCACCTAAATTATGGAAACGTTTGTCCAAATGGGGAAAAGATTTTGGTTTAGAATGGGAATTCATGAGCGAATTCTTGCAATTGAAAGAAAAGATTCACGCCCAGCATGCCGCCGCTGCTAAAGATAAGGAAACTACAGAAACTAAAAAAGTAGTCAAAGCCAATAATACTTTTATCATGGACATGGTTGCCGGCCGACCAATTCTGACTTATCCTTTAGGAGTAGGTGGTCTACGTTTACGTTATGGACGCAGTCGCGTCTCTGGATTTTCTGCTGCCGGAATGCATCCTTCTACCTTAATGGTCTTGGAAAAATATATTGCTATTGGTACGCAGTTGAAAGTAGAACGTCCTGGAAAAGGCGCAACTGTAACTATCTGCGATACACTAGAAGGTCCAATTGTCCGACTTAAAGATGGTTCAGTGGTGAAAATAACGACTGAAGAAGAAGCCCGGCAGCATAATCCTTACATTGAAGAAGTAGTATTTTTAGGAGATATCATGTTTAACTATGGTGATTTTTCTGAAAACGGACATTACTTAGCTCCAGCTGGTTACTGTCCGGAGTGGTGGGCTTTAGAAGTAGAAAAAGCGCTCGAAACTAAGTATCAAGGGAAAATTACTCTGGCCGCTCAAGAATTAAACATAGAAGAAACTCTTCTGCAGAAATATATTTCCTCTCCGCTTTTTGACTTTCCTTCTTTTGAGGAAGCCTTAGCCATCAGCAAAACTTTAGCTGTCCCTTTACATCCTGAATATACATATTACTGGAAATTAGTCAGTGCAGAAGATATCATTCTCTTACTGCAATGGTTGAAAGAAGGAAAAATAAAAAAAGAAGAAAAAGGCATAAAAAAAATAATTCTCCCTTATTACCAGAATCAAGAACTGCATCGCAAAGGAAAAAAAATACTAGAACATACCGGCATTCCTCATAATGTCATAAATAAAGAAAACATTGTCCTGGAACGAAAAGAAGCAGCTACTCTAACTTTAAGTTATAATATCTTGGATCAAGCAGATCTGGAAAAAAAAGAAATATCTCTTTCTCAGGAAAAAGACGGCTTAGAATTGATAAATAAAATAAGTCCAGTACTTTTGCGTGATAAAGCCGGAACTTTTGTAGGTGCTAGAATGGGGCGTCCGGAAAAAGCTAAGATGCGCCATCTTACTGGAAGCCCGCAAGTATTATTTCCTGTAGGAGATGAGGGCGATCGCATGCGCAGCTTCCAATCCGCGCTGGAAGCAGGCAAAGTGCAAAGTACTTTCCCAATCTTTTTTTGTAATTCCTGTCAGAAAGAAACAATTTACCGCAGCTGCGAGGAATGCAGCCAAGAATGTGTGCAAAAATATAATTGCAAATATTGCGGCGCTTTAGAAAAAGATGTTTGCCGTCACGGTAAAACTTTTCCTTATAAGAACACCGATATCGATATCAAATATTATTTTAACAAAGCCAAAGAAAGATTGGGAGAAAAAATTCATGCCGATCTCATTAAGGGCGTTAGAGGAACTTCCAATAAAAATCATGTGGTAGAACATCTGGCTAAAGGAATTCTTCGCGCTAAACACGATGTCTATGTGAATAAAGAAGGAACTACCAGATATGATTGCACCGAGCTTCCGATTACTCATTTTAAGCCCAAAGAGATAGGAACTTCAGTACAAAAACTCAGGGAGCTAGGATATTTGAAAGATATCCATGATCAGGAATTGGAAAATGATAATCAAATCCTGGAACTAAAACCACAAGATATTATTCTTCCCGGCTTTGATTCTTTAGATGAATCCGCTCCTAAAGTTTTAAAGCGAGTTTCGCAATTCATCGACGATCTTTTAGTTCGATTTTATGGTCTGAAACCATTTTACAATCTTGAAAAAGAAGAGGATTTGGCGGGACATTTAGTTATCGCCCTTGCCCCGCATATTTCTGCAGGATTAGTGGGAAGAATTATTGGCGCTTCACAAACTCAAGGATTACTAGCCCATCCTACTTTTCATGCTGGCCTTAGAAGAGATTGTTTTGATAAAAATACTTATCTTCTATTGTTTAATGGCCACACTTGGGAAATTCAAAAAATTGGCGAAGTAGTCGAAAAACTCAACCCAATTGATGTAGTTGATGATTATGGAACAAAAGAAGTGCGTGTGCAGGGAATAAAAACAATAGGACTAGGTAATAAGATTGTGCAAGTTCATAACTTCACTAAACATACTCCGCAACCAATGGTTAAGTTTACGACAAAACTGGGTCGTACTCTTACAGTCACTGTCAATCATAAACAACTTGTCTATGAAAAAAATCAACCAAAGATAGTATTAGCACATAAATTAAAGTTAGGTGATACTTTAGCTATTCCTTACCAGCTGCAGATTCCTAAAACAGATTGTACAAAAATCAATCTCTTCCAAGCTCTCGCAAGCGAAGAATGGGTAATGGTGAGAGGCGTTAACGCTCTTTACAAAGAAGTAAAAGTAGAAGCAAGAAAATATTTTTCTAAGAGAGATTATGATAATTATGCCAGCAGAGATTCGTATCCTATAAAATTTATTAATGAGTTACATCAAAGAAAAATAGTAAAGAACACCTCTGGGTTGCGTCTTGCTGCTAAAAGAGATACAGTAATGCTTCCAAGTATTATTCCTATTACCAAAGAATTTTTACAGTTAGTGGGACTTTATATCGCCGAAGGATATTCTCGGAAAGTTGCCGGAATGCTTTATCAAGTCTACATTGCCGCCGAAAATCCAGAGATACGAGATTTTGTACAAAAAGAGATGTTTGTTCTCTTTGGTCTGAAGATAACTGAAAATAAAAAAGATAGGCTTACCTATTCTAGTAGGATTTTATATCATCTATTCACCTCAATCTTGAAATGCGGCTCTTCGGCATATGAAAAAAGAGTCCCTCCTCTTTTTCTCAATCTTCCTAACGAAAAATTAGGATATTTATTATCGGGCTATTTTGAAGGCGACGGTTCTGTCAGCGCTGGTGATCTCCGCGCGTCCTTTGACACAGTAAGTGAAGGATTGCTTCGTGACCTTGATTTTGTGTTTGGCCAAATGGGTATCTTTGTTAAGAACTACACTTACACTAAATTACCTGGACCGCAAGTACGAGAATTTTATATTAAAAAAGGAAGATCTATACCCTATTTTACCATAACAAAAGGAACCATTCAAAGCGTATTCATGGAAAGATTTTCTCAATACGTTGATTTTATCTCTTCACGGAAAAGAAATATTCTTTCCCAGCTTCTCCAATCACATAAAGCAACAATCATAGCACAAAATTATAACAAAGATTTAATGTTTGATACTATTATGTCCATAGAACTTCTTCCAGAAGAAGAAAGTTATTGCCTTAATGTAGAAGGAAACATTGTGACAGCCAACTCTCTTCTGACTAAGCAATGCGACGGTGATGAAGCGGCAGTAATGTTATTGATGGATGCTTTACTAAACTTTTCCCGTCAGTTTCTCCCTAATACTCGTGGCTCAACTATGGACGCACCTTTAGTTCTCACTTCTTTTTTAGATCCAACTGAAGTTGATGATCAAGTTCATGGAGTAGATGTAGTCTGGCGCTATCCTTTAGAATTGTATGAAGCCTCCTTAGAATTAAAAAATCCCTGGGAGGTTAAATATGGGCCGGAAAAGAAAAAAGTAGAACAGCTTTCTGATCGTCTGGGCAAAGAAAATCAATATGAGGGATATGGATTTACCCACCACGTCGATAATTTCAATAAAGGCATTCAATGTTCTGCCTATAAAACTCTTCCTTCTATGGAAGAAAAATTATTTGGCCAGATGGAAATTGCCAAAAAAGTTCGAGCGGTAGATATGGATGACGTAGCCAAATTAGTTATTCAGAAACATTTCTTGCGTGACATCAAGGGTAACTTACGTAAATTTTCTATGCAGCAGTTCAGATGCGTTAAGTGCAACGCTAAATACCGCAGACCGCCCCTCGTCAATAAATGTGTTACCTGCGGCAGCAGATTGATCTTTACCATCTCCGAAGGCTCAGTGATTAAGTATTTGATACCTTCACTTAAGCTGGCTGAAAAATACGACTTTTCTCCTTACTTGAAACAGACCTTGGACATGCTCAAAGAGCAAGTTGATATGATCTTTGGCAAAGAAAAAGAGAAGCAGGTGGGATTGGGCAGTTTTATGGGATGAATTACTTTAACCATGCTCACTCATTCATAATTTCCGCATGAGGAACTTTATCTATAAAAATAATTTTCTTTGGGTCAACCAAATCCATTTCTACCCCGATCGCCACTGCTCCTTTGCCGGTCAAATGTAAGTGTCGAGCCGTCATCATAACTTTCTTGACCTCTTCTTTACCCATCTGATCGCCTTGATAGAATTTCTTGGTTAAGTCCAGTTGCAGCCGTTCTTCTTCAAATTTCTTTCCGACAATGTCAGCATCCGTAACTACCACTAACATTCCAAATTGGCTTTGCTTTTTAGAAACGATGTAATCCATTTTAGGCCATGTATGGTATCTTTTGATATTTAAATATTCTTGACGGGCTTTTTAGCACCGCAGGCTTGACATCTAAGATACGTAATTCCTTTCTCTTCAATCAGTTTGGTTTCCGGCTTGTTGCATTCTGAACAGAAGACATACTCGCTGGCATACTTCTTGATTTTTTTGTTGATAGCTGAGGCCGCCACTTTTGTTCCTAAAAGGGCGCGATCCCCTTTTTCATATTTTCCCGGTGTAGCCAGCTCCCGCAACAGATATTTCAGAAGATGACTTTCATCCCGCTGCAAGGCTTTGGCAATCTGCTTCAAATTGGCAAGGACAGTTTTATTTCCTTCTAGATGACCTTTAATTTTCTCAATAGTAAAACGTTCTCCTCCCTGGCTTTGTTCGGGAAGTTCTTCTTGGGCTTTCTTCAATAACTGCTCATAGCTGTCCATGGTATCTTATTTCCCCCTTATTTTATAAAGATTTACCTTTTAGTTATCGTAATGTTTATATATCTAAATACGTTATTTGGAATATATAAACGAGTATAGCAAGTTTAAAAGAGGTGTGTAGGAAAAATGGCCATTTTAGATATTCAAGCAGTTATTTTGGCAGTTATCATCGGGACGCTTTTAGCTATAGTATATTCTTTGCGGATTCTTATCTTAGTAGAACGAAGGATTGCTTCCATGGAGATGAACATCCAAAAATTAACCGGGAAAGTGTTGAAGGAAGAAATTAGCATCCAAAAGGCGCTTCACAAAAGAAGAAAATAAATTTTTTATTTTAATATTTCTTATAATTTTTTTGGCTTTTTAACTTTTGATTTTACAGGTTTCTTAACTGCCGGTTTAGCTTGGCGTTTTTCCCGTTTTCTGGTTTTAACTTCTTTCTTACGCTCTTTAACTTCCTTATGATGCACTTTTCTTTTTTCCAGTAATTCTTCTAATTCTGCTTCTATCTCTGCTATCTTCTTACGCAATGTTTCTACTCTTTCCGTATTATTATCTTGAGAAGTTAATTCCCCGCATTCCGGGCAGTGAAATTCAAAATCCATGGCCTGATCAAAGTTGAGTCGCACACATCTGTTTGGACAAGTATAAAATAATTCTTTGGTTTCTTCTTCCAAGCGCTGCTGTAACTTGGCCAGTAATTCTTTTTTCCGCTTGATGTAATTGAATTTTATGCTTTCCGGCTGTAAGGTCCAGTAATAGATGTACCATCCTTTGATCTTGTCCTTCTTGCGGATAAAACTTACTAAGTTAAAATTATAGAGAAAATAAAGCATCTTGCGCACTAACTTTATGTCTTTCTTGAGCTTATCCGCCAGCTCAAATTCAGAAACGTGTTGCTTGCCTGAAAGTTCTTTAATTAAGGGCAACCCTTCCTCTCCTAAAATAGAAAGCATAATTTCTTCAATCTTTTTTTGGGTCAGGCGCATGGTAGAATCGTGTAGTAGCAGTTTTTATGTTAATTTGGGTGGTGACACTTTTAAATATTTCGGTCTTCTTCTTTCTTTACTGGTAATTCACCAGTTCCCAATAAATCTTCAATCCGCAGCCCTTTCCGTTTAGCCAATTCTAAAGAAATAGCCCAGCTTTTGCCGGCCTGCTCAATATCTTCCAGCATAAAAAAATACCAGGGCTCGCTGGGAAAGCGCACGCCAATCCAGGCCTCTGCTCCGAACTTGTTAGCAAAAGCTCTTAGCTGTTCAATTTCTTCATCTAACAAGTATTTTTTCGTCTCTGCTGTAACTTTACACTCGATCGCTACTCTGCGCATGGCATTTCCTGCCAGAATGTCTGGAGAAGGATATCGTTGTGAACCGCTGCCAGCCGCTCTAATCGCTGACCAGCCATTTTGATTAAAAAAATGAATTAATTCTCGTTCACCTCTCGTTCCTTTGGCCTTGGTGTTCATGATCAAAAGAGAGAAAAGGATTATTTAAGTTCTTCGAGAGTGGAATATTCACCATACTTTTTTATTAAAACATCGATTTTCGAACCTATGTTACCAAAATTTCCATCCAAAGCATTCCTTGCTCCCATGTCTGGAGTAAGCAACCCCGCACTGAGATTGCTCTGCCGCGAACTTGGCGCAGGATTAGTGGTAACAGAATTCACCAATATTCATGCTGTTGTAGCTCGAGAAGCAGACATCCACAAATTCATCGAATTCTCAGAAAAAGAAAGACCGCTAGCAATCCAGCTCTTTGGCTCTGATTTAGAAGCGCTCCAAAGAGCAATAAAAATTGTTGAGCCATACTTCGACATCATTGATTACAACATGGGCTGTCCTGCAGATCACATCACCCAGCAGATGGCTTGCTCGGCCTTATTACAACATCCTGATCTTACTCGCCAGATTTTCAAAACCATGCGTGCAGCTACGACGAAACCAGTTACCGTCAAAATCCGTGCTGGTGTGAACAAGCCAGACAAATGGCAAGCTATCGCTCGAATTGCCGAAGAGGAAGGATTAGATATGATTACCTTCCATCCGCGTACAGTTAAAGAGGGATATTCCGGAACATCAAACTGGGCTTTGATCAAAGAATTAAAACAAATGGTTTCCATTCCAGTCGTTGGCAATGGTGACATTAAAACTCCGGAAGATGCCAAACGCATGCTCGATGAAACTGGCTGTGATTATGTCATGATCGGACGGGAAGCAATGAGCAATCCTTTTCTGTTTACCCAGATCAATCAATACTTAGAAAAAGGAAAATATGGCGGAATGTCTTCCAAGAAAAAGATTGAAACCTTTTTCAAATATGTTGAATATGCCAAGCAATATCCAACCATCAAAATATATAACATCAGAATGCAAGCCATGAACTTCTCCAAAGGTTGTCCTGGCGCAAAAGAGTTGAGAGGGAAGCTATTATCAATCAAAGAAGTTACCGAGATAGAAAGAGTGATGAAAGAATATTATGATAGTTTGTGATTAAACATTAAACTTCATAAAATCTTCTGCCACCACAGAATTATTAAAATAAGTTCTTGCTTCTTCAATGATCTCTGAAGGTTCTTTATAGCGCTGGCTAATATGAGTAATCACTAACTTCTGCGCATTATTCTCTGAGGCAATCAAGGCTGCTTGTCGCACGGTCATGTGTCGAGACTTCTCGCTCTTCTCGCGAATTTCATCCAGATGCGTTCCTTCACAGATCAACAAGTCTGCATCTTTAGCCAGAAGATCTGCTCCTTTGCAGGGAACGGTATCCGTCACATAACTTATTTTCTTACCTAAAGTTGCATAAGTTACATCTTTCGCTTTAATCTTCTTTCCTTTCACGGTTACATCATGCCCTTGCTGTAATTTTCCTAAGATTGGCCCTTCCAATCCTAACTTCTTTGCTTTTACCACATCAATGCGCAATTTATCTTTTTCTCGAAAACGATAGCCAATACAAGGAACAGAATGCTCCAGCTTTTGCACTTCTAAAACAAAGTCTTCCCCTTCATATGCTTTTCCGGAAACTATTTCATGCACTTCATAGGGAATAATATCCTTCGCCGCAAAACTTTTGAACATGTTAGTAAGATAGACTTTTGATCCTTTGGGACCATAAATATGCAAAACTTGTTCTTCTTCCTGACCGGTACGATCTGCTCCCATCGAGCTCAGCAATCCCGGAATGCCAAAGACATGATCTCCATGCCAATGAGTGATACAAAGTCGGGTAATTTTAGCTGGTTTGACTCCAGCAATTCTCATCTGCCGCTGAATTCCTTCGCCACAATCAAAGAGAATATGTTCTTTTTTGTAACTAAGCAAAACGCCAGCATGGTTTCTAGTTTTAGTAGGCTGCATACATCCAGTTCCTAAAAAGGTAATTTCGACCATTACTGGTCAAGAATACTTGATAATTCTTTAAGGTTTCTGATTTTTGGATGGAAATGCTGTCGCTGCTTGTGATCCATCAAAACGCTCTTAATTCCAGCTTCCTTCGCCGCTTCCATATCGCTGTGGATACTGTCTCCTACCAAGACGCAATCACTTGCCGCCAGTTTTGCTTCTTTCAGCACTTTTTTCAGAAACTTTGTATCATTTTTAATTAACCCTAGCTCGCAGGAAAGAAAAATATGCTGGAAATGTTGTCGTAACTGAAACTTATCTAAAACTTGATTGATAGAAAAATTATCAGTATTGGAAACTAAAATTAACGTGTGCTCTTTCCTTAAATTCTCTAACTCTTCCTGCACTTCTTCATAAGGCTTGGCCAGCATCCAGGATTTATTCCACATTCCAATCAAGGCTTCCATTTTTGCTTCATCACAATCAATCTTAAACTCTTTACAGACTGCTTCAAAAGCTTCGCGTAATGAATCAAACTTCTTAGTCATCATCGCTTCTTCCATGCGGCTGACATAATCAGAAAAAGGAAGATCAATATGTAGAATTTGTTGGACTTGCTTGATCGGGCTCCAGACTCCGTTCTCAACTAATGTACCCCAAAAATCAAAAATAACAGCCTTTACCATATCCACCCCAATCAGAGTAGGTATGGGGGGAGTATTTATATTTTACTGAAATCAAGTATATCTCCCATTAAATATTTAAATCTCCTATCTTTCTAACTGTGAATGAATCCAGAACAAAAACTTGCTCTTATCAAACGCAACACTCAGGAAATCGTTACCGAAGCAGAATTTTTGGATTTACTGAAAAAGAAAAAGCAGCCAGTCGTATATCTTGGAACAGCTATCACCGGCCGACCACACATAGGCTACTATGTTTGGGTTTTGAAGATGGCTGATTTTATTAAAGCAGGATTCAAGGTCAAGGTCTTACTGGCAGACATTCATGGTGCTTTAGATAATTGTCCTTGGGATGTTCTGGAAAAGCGCTACAAATACTACTCTAATGTCATTCCTTTAATGTTCCAAGCTGTTGGCGCAGATGTTAAAAATATTGAGTTAGTCAAAGGCTCAGAATTTCAAGTCAAGAAAGATTACATCCTTGATGTATTAAAACTTTCAACTCACACTTCTATTCATGATGCTACCAAAGCGGCATCTGAAGTAGTCAAGTTCGGCGACAATCCTAAATTAAGCGGTATCATCTATCCTTTGATGCAAGCGCTTGATGAAGAATACCTTCAGGCTGATGTCCAATATGGGGGCATTGATCAGCGTAAAATCCTGATGTACGCTCGCGAATACTTGCCTAAAGTTGGATACAAATCTCGTGTAGAGGTCATGACCCCCTTAATTCCTGGATTAATCGGAAAGAAAATGTCTGCTTCTGATCCTAAATCAAAGATTGATCTCTTAGACGATGAAAAAAGCGTACAGGAAAAAGTCCGTGGCGCGTACTGCGAAGAAGGAAAGCTGGAAGACAATGGAGTAATGGCTTTTCTGAAACTAGTGATCATGACTCTAAAGCAAGATAAAAAAGAAAAGTTTGTCATCGAACGCCCAGCTAAATTTGGCGGCAATATTTCCTTCAGCAGTTACGAAGAACTGGAACAAGCTTTCCTCAACAAAAAAATTCATCCTCTGGACTTGAAGAATGGTTTAGCTAAAGAAATTAACGCTCTGCTTGAACCATTCAGAAAAAACAAAGTGAAATTAGATAAGATTGCAATGGAAGCGTATGCTTAGGTAAGTATGCATTCTTAGCCTATCCACCCTGTATCAAAATCAAATTCTAAGTCATAACTGACTACCGCTTTAAAGTATTGTTCAAACTCCTCACGTGCCGCCTCATTATGAACTTCTTGCCATCGCTTTGCCCTACTATGATTTGGTTTAAAAGAATCAAGAGTTTCAACTATCACTCCTAATGGTAGGCCCACGGTAGCCCATACTGGTGTCAATGCCAAGGTTATCGGACTAGTGCTTAAAGCACCTAGGCCAAATTTCCAAGTATCTAACACTTCCTTATAGTTCCATCTCCCCCGTTGTTGAACTTCTTGCAAAGCTTCTTGGTAAGATATTTGATATGCTGATTTAGAATCCAAAAATTCTTGGTATTTATCTAAGTGATCTGGCTTTGCTTTTGTAAGCTTGGTCACTAAATCACTGTGTTCTGGAAGTTCACTCTCACAATTATACATTTGATATAAGCTTCGTAATCGTTGCGCTAAATCTTCTGTTTTAGAGCCAACTTCTAATAAATCAATTTTTTGTTCTAATTCCATTTCATTTCCCCTCCATCACTACTGCGCAATATCTTCCTTAATAAGATTTTGTATCTTCACCCTACAATCTTCCCGGTATGACTTTCCACCGCAGGTTTCTGCGGAGGCACGATCTTCCCATAAAATACTCTAACTGTATTCTCATCAATCTTTAATACAGACGGATCATACACATTATCTGCTTGGAAAACTGCTACGGGTTCACTAAACTCCAGTCCGTCAGATGATTCTAAATAATAAATCCCTTTAGGAAGAGCGGCAAATCTTTCATCTATGGATGCTGCGAAAAGCACATATTTATTGCCCATTCTAATCAAGGCAGGATCCACCAGATTTGGAACTCTCATTCCCGGCTCTTTTACAAAATTAAGACCGTCAGTAGAGATAGCCGATCCAATACCATGTTCCATCTGCGCTGCCGTTACATAATACAATCTTACTCGTCCGTCAGGGAGAATTATCGCGTCCGGAACAGAAGCCCAACTGTTATCGCCGTTAATCTCTGAATCTACTCTAAGCCCTTCTTTTTGGAAAGTTAAACCGTCTGAAGATAATGCAGAATAAATTTTATGGATAGCTCCAGGGCCAGGTTTCAGAGTATTGGCTCCTTTGTAGTACATCCTCATTTTTCCGTCAGGAAGATCAACTATAGTGGGATCGCAGACCTGAAACTCAAATCCGGTTCCGGGAGAGATTCTCACTCCCTGTTCTTTTGTAAAAGTTAGGCCGTCCTTGGAAACCGCAGACAATATTCCTTTATCATTGCAATAATACAAACGGACTTTTCCATCTTTCAATTTATGAATGAAAGGGACAGATCCATCTACAATTCTTGAGCCACCATCTTTCTCCCAGGAAAATGATAATGTTTCCACAATTGATTCAGCAGGTATATTGTCGGTTTCTGGGATTAAATCCTTAAGATTTTCAGGAACAGGTTCTGGTTCCTCTGCTATTAAATTTTCATTTTGCGCTATCTTTTCAGGCTCGCTGACACAACCGCTTACAAAAATTAAAAGTACTGCAAATAAACTCAACAGCATAAATTTTGATTGATTCATATTTGTATAATTTAAAATTTTATTTCCCTTCCAAAACTACCTGCGCATAATGTTTGAAATACTTCTCTACCACTCGTTTCACATCAGCAACCGTCACTTTTTTAATCTTATGCAAGTATTCATACATCTCGCTGGCATCTTTTACTTGCTCCCAGAATAATAATTGATCAGCAATCTTCTGCGTATCTTCAATCTCCAATAAATAATCCCCTTCAATGAAATCCTGCGCTTCTTTTAGTTCATTTTCTGAGACATTGCTCAAACTTTGAATTTCTTTCAACATCAAATCTTTTACCAGCACAATATTTTTTCTATCAATGAT
>DATDUF010000032.1:0-14183 GCA_035290485.1 Candidatus Nanoarchaeia archaeon | reverse complement strand
CTGATGACCAATAATTTTTTCAATAAGGTTGATTTCACTCTCTATAAACCAGTATTAGTACGAAACGGAGAACGACTAGAACCGACACGATTAGTGATCCAGGTTCAGACCAAGATCTAAGATGGTAAAATTATTTAAAGATAAAAGAGGAGTCATGGATGATTTTACAGACTTATTGTCATTTGCCTTGATTATTTTTATGCTCGGGTTTTTTACCGTATGGATTTTTCACACCGATACTGCGGATAAAAGCGATCAAGCTCTAGGGAAATTGGATTCTTTTCATGGGCAGGAAGATTTACTGCAGTTGATCAGCGCTCCAGCGGTGCTGGAGAATAAAAATGTGCAGATGAAAGATGTCATTTTATCTGCGGTGAACAGCAACAATGCTGATCTTTTTAGCCAGAAGATGCAGGAATATTTTGATCAGCAAGCACTGGAAGGAGGAATAGCAGTATATGATTCTGTCGCTTATGGAGCAGAGGAAGAGCCAGAACCGTTATTCTCATTTGATAATGTAGCTTTCCTAGGGAAAGAAAAAGGAGCAGTATACCTCACAAATATTAATAGCGACGGTAAGCTAAAATCAATTGTGGTAAAATTATTTGGTTAAGATTGAAGGCAATGGATAGGTAAACAATGAAATCAAAAAAAGGCACAATATTTCACTGGATCGGCATTGCGGTTATTTTTGCGTTAGGATTTGCAGTTCTTTCCCCAACTGAGTTTGGAGTAAAGCCTAAAGGCGACTGGCAGCTTAGTTTCTTACAATATAATTATGTGGAGGGAGAGAAACAACTGGCTGATACCGATCAATTGGCGTTACAAATCGGCAGGAAAACAGTTTTGTCTCTGGCTTCTAAAGGGGGATTTTCAGAGACTCCCTCTTGCGGCTCAACTGGCGGGGTTAACAACTGGAATAAGGGACAGGATTTCTGCTTCCTCAATGTCGATGGAAATGTCAATACTGAGTTTAATTCCATCTATAAGAAGTACGATAAAGAAGCGGCTTCATTTACTGTTTCCCGTCAAGGAAAGGAATTAATTGGCAAAAGCGATACGAAGGTTTCATTAGGTTCAGGAATGGAACAGTATGTACTTAATTCCGGCTTCAGAGCAAATCTAGGTTATGATTTTGATGAATATTTCCTGCTGCAGGACCAGGCTAAGAAGATGGTCAATGAATGTAAGTCAGCTCCGCAGTTGCAGGATTGTCTGGAGAAAGTAAAACCAGCCTACTGGAAATTTGGCAGTTGTGATAATGAACAGTTTGAAGAGAAAGCCGGGAAAATTATTTTCTGTATCGAAAGTCCGGGTAAGTACGCTGTTTTTGAGAAAGGAACTTTTGTTCCGGTAAAGTATAAAGTAGGATTGGATTTTGGAATGAATTAGCTCCTCTAGCCTACAAATAGTTATAAATCATTTTTATCTTTATCTCTCATTTTGGGGTGGTTATATGTATAAGGTTCCTTTAGCTGAAATTAAACAGAAAATTCTTGCCAGCGGCAAGCTTGGCAGCGATGAATTAGAGCTAAAACTGAAGGCGAAAATTAACGAACTCTCGGGTCTGATCAGCGAAGAAGGAGCAGCCCATATTATTGCTAATGAATTAGGCGTGGAAATTGTTTCTACTAACACTACTAAAAAGCTGAAGATCAAAGAAATTTACGCCGGAATGCGCAGCGTCACGACGGTGGGAAAAGTGATGCGCAAATTTGAAGTGCGGGAATTTTCTAAGGAAGATCGCAGCGGCAAAGTCTGCTCAGTTATCTTAGGCGATGATACTGGCACGATCCGGACCGTATTCTGGAATGATCAAGTTGATTTATTGAAAGATGTGGCTGAAGGTGACATACTTTTAGTCAAAGATGCGTATGTACGGGAAAATAATAATGGTAAAGAAGTTCACCTTGGTAATCAGGGAAGTGTAGAAATAAATCCGGAAGGAGAAAAGATTTCTTCCGTGCGGGAAAGAGCTGCCTTTGACCGAAAAAAGATTGATCAGCTGCGCGATGGCGATGGCGGGGCAGAAATAGTTGGCACCGTCGTACAAGTTTTTGATCCACGCTTTTTTAATGTCTGTCCGGAATGCAGCCGCAAGGTTACTGAGTCAGGCGACGGTTTTAGCTGTAACACGCACGGCCAGGTAAAACCGGCATTGTCTTATGTCATGAATCTAATTTTAGATGACGGCAGTGGAAATATTCGAAGTGTATTGTGGAAAAACCAAGCTACTCATTTGTTAGAAAAGACCGAAGAGCAGATGGCTCGATATAAAGAAAATATTTCTGCCTTTGAAGAAGTCAAAACCGATCTATTGGGTGAACAGCTTAAGTTACTGGGCCAAGTCAAGAAAAATGAGATGTTTTCCCGTCTAGAATTTAATGTGCAGATTGTTTCACGAGCCAAGCCAGAAGAGGAGTTAGCTCGTTTGGAGAAGGTGTAAAATTTTTATGGACGAGAATGTTCAAAAAAAATTATTAGAGCTGGGATGTGATCCTGAACGTAAGGAAAATGCTGCGTATGGAAATCTTATTGCAATTTCTCGCGGATATTTAAGCGGCGTAATCTTGCTTGAGGGCATTGTTGTTGCCCGGGATAGAATATCTGTCCCGATCTGTGATAAAAATATCGCGGTTAGCGGCTCTCGGACGCAGAATTCAAATTCATTGTATGGAGATCTTTTTGAAAAAAAATCTGATGAAGAGGTAGTTATCGATCCTCGGTCAGGATATTTCAGTACTTTATCCATAAGCCCCTTAGAAAAAAGATTTTCCGGCGAGGGAGTGCATTTAGATTATATTTCCCCTAGCGACAGGATTTATGTTACTGACACTCGTAAAAATACTTTTACTTTAGTAATTGAAGATATACGAAAAAATCGTATAGCCAGTTTTGAATTCTGGATCAAAGGAGAAATGTTGTATGTGCCGAAACGCTCAAACCCAGAGCCACAAGACAAGCCACTGGACAACTCTCAATAGGCCTTTATTCTCTAAAATTTTTATCTTTTAACCAATTCTAGGCTACCACTCCCGCACTGGACAAGTCCGGCTGGAACTTATAAACCTCCGTAAACCTAAGGATCCCAGCAACTCAAAATGGGTTGTGCCTCACCGTTTGGAAACAAGCGGGTTGAAATAAAATGCGAAAGCAAGAGGTCAGTAACATGACACAACAGGTACAGGGGAATTTCCCTGAGAAAAAATTTAGGGCAGGCGCAGTGTCTGCCACAGTATGGAACAACAAAGGCCAGAAGGCTAATGGGGAGGAATCAGAGTATAAGACCATTTCTATCGAACGCAGTTATACCGATAAGAATGGAAAATGGCAATCTACCAATTCTTTTCGTATTACTGATCTGCCCAGGGCACAAGTGGTATTGCAAAAGGCATACGAACATATAGTTTTACAGGAGCAAGATTTATTTAAAGGAGGGGCAAATTAAAATGACAACAGAACAAAAGGCGGTATTAAAAATGGAAAAATTAACATTAGTGGATTTACCAGGGGTAGGAGCAGCTACAGCAGAAAAATTAGAGAGTGCAGGATATCATGATTTGATGTCCGTCGCAGTTTCGAGTGTCGGAGAACTTATTGAGGTTACTGGCGTCTCGGAAGCAGTAGCCAGAAAAATGATCAATGCAGCCCGCGACAGTATGAAGATGGGATTTGAAACAGGTATTGAAATCTTACGAAGACGAGAAGCAGTAACTAAATTATCTACCGGCTCAGCAAGTTTTGATACTTTAATGGGCGGCGGATTTGAAAGCGGAGCTATCACAGAGTGTTTTGGTGAATTTGGATCCGGAAAAACTCAGATTGGGCACTTACTGACCGTAAATGCGCTAAAAGAAGATTCTACGGCCACAGTAGTATACATCGATACCGAGAATACCTTCCGTCCGGAAAGAATAAAGCAATTTGCAGAAGCTGCAGGCATGGATGTGGAAGATGTCTTGTCTAGAATCATGGTAGCCAGAGCATATAACTCTGATCACCAGATGCTCTTAGCGGAAAAGATTGAAGACTTGATCAGCAAGCAAGGAAAGAATGTGCGCTTGCTAGTGGTTGATTCTTTGACTGCACACTTTCGAGCAGAATTTATTGGGCGCGGAACGTTGGCAGAACGGCAACAGAAATTGAACCGCCACATGCACGCTCTGGGCAGAGTTGCCAGCGCTTATAATGTCTGTGTTTATGTGACTAACCAAGTGATGGCTAAGCCGGATCAATTCTTTGGGGATCCTACTACCTCTATTGGCGGACACATTGTAGCCCACGCCTCAACCTTTAGGATCTACTTGCGTAAAGGCAAGAAAGGAACTAGAGTGGCAAAACTGATAGATGCTCCGAATTTGCCTGATGGGGAATGCTGCTTTGAAGTTTTAGAAGGCGGAATTCAAGACGCGAATTAGTTTTGGATTATTTTTAATTATTTTCTTTTTTTAAAATTATTTCTTCAATATTTATTATAATTTTTATTTACTTGAATTTATTTCTGTATTAAATCTTTAATTCTCTGTGGCGGCTCAAGATGGGACCATTCGGTCTTAAATTTATGTATAACACCTGTATCTAAAACTTCTTCTGGGGTGGAATAGTTAAATTTAAATCCATTATTTTCAAAGTGCTTTTCGAATTTTGTGTAGTCTTGAAAATGAGGACCTTTCATTAATTTAGCTAAGCTAGGGCAAATATCTGGTTCCTGGCGTCGTTGGCCGGTTAGTGCTCTTGCGGTATTGGCAACCATATTTCCAGCACGGATGAAATAACTTCCTGCATAGACAAACCAATGGGGAACTTCGATAACTTTCTTTTTTCCTGCTCCGACAATGCTGGCCACCAGATGTTCAGCCATTTCTTTATCACTTAAAGATTTGTGAACACCTAAATTATATATTATATTATCTAATGAATCAGCTCTTTGGCGAATTTTATCTTCGTTTTCAGCGGCGAACAAGAAGGCCCGAGCAATATCTTCTGTATTAACATAAGTTACATTTGATCCTTTAGTGGCAGGAATTACTTTTTGTTGTAAGATCATCTTGTAGAGATTATTAATTCCTGCTGTTTCTAATCCTTGGCCGATGGGTGCAGTAGCACGGAAGATGATGGCTTTCAATCCTTGATTTGAAGCTCGATGATAAATTATTTTTTCTGCTTCTGCTTTTGAGAGTCCATAATCTTCTACTGGATTTAACTGGTCATCTTCTCGCATGGCGCGATTAACGTGGCCAAGAACCGCAGTACCAGACATATGGGTGAGGAAAGCATCATGATTCACACACTCCCTGACTACATTTCGCACTGCGTAGACGTTTGGTCCTTCTAAGCTGGAAAAAGGAAGAGTATAGGAGACAACTGCCGCCATATGAGAGACATCGTCAATTTTTCCACCAAGTTCTTGCTTGGCTCTGGAAAAAGCTTTATGTGTACTCATAGGATCAGAAAGATCTGCTTTAATGTAAGGAATTTCTGTATATTGCTGGTTTCTGGGCGGGCTTAAGTCAATATTTACTACTTTATGCCCATTTTCAGCATAAATCTTGAGAAGCTGCTGGCCCAGAAAGCCAGAACCACCGGTAACTACAATTTTTCTGGCTTCTCGGCCGTAAATTCTTTCCATAAGAAGCTGCCCAACTAGATATTAATTAATCTTTTGCAACTAAGATATTTTTATTTTCCTAATTTTTCTAGTAAAATCCTGGCAGCATCTTTTCCTTCCGTAAGCGCTCCGGGAACACCGCCGGCTCCGAAGGTGTAGTGTGAGGCTAAAATTAGATTTTTGATCGGCGTATATTTAGAGAGATTGTTAGGGATAAATTGCTCTGGTGTGGATTTAACTCCATACACTTCGCCTTGATTATTCATGTAACGGGCCACGGTTGCTGGAGTCAATGGATCCATATGCAGAATCCAGCTTTTAAGATCTGTACCAAGTATATCATCAATAGTTTCTATTTTCTCCTGCATAAAATGTAGTTTCTCTTCATGATAATTTCCTTTGTTGCCGCCGCTTTCTTTCCTTCCTTTAATCCAGCCGTCACGGTCACGGTCCTGCACATAAAAGTTAAGCACATGTCTTCCTTCAACGGGATTTCCATTAAGGTCATAGATCAATCCCTCTCGATGTAAGGTTGGAGAAGTCATGTATAATTCTTTATGAGGATCATCAATATCGGCAAAGGTTTCAGCTACTACGAGAGAAGCGACATCAAATACATTTTTGAGTTTTTCCAGATTTTCATCTACGATAGCATGAAATCCGGTAAGTGAAGTTGATTTTTCTATTTTGCGAATTTTTTGTACATAACTAGAAGGCAAGTGGTTTTCCGTGTAACGTACTAAAGTGAGGGGATCAGCAGTCCAAATAACTTCGTCGACTTCAAAGGAGTAGGTATTTCCTTTTGTAAGTCCATTAATGCTTTTTTCTGCTTTCACAACTAAGGTTTTGACTTTTTCCTCTTTGATAATTAATTCTTCAATTCCAGTATAGGTGAGCACTCTTCCCCTTTTACGTCCTAATTCTTCAGCCAAGGCTTCGGGAATCTTTTGGAAGCTGCCGTGTTTTGGCATCTGCGCTCCACCATTAATAGTGTAAAAAGCAAGTGCCACTTTCATAAGATTGCTGGTGCATTCTTCTGAACTTAAACCTACATATCCATTCAATAATTGAAAATGAGCTTTTAATTCGGTACTGGAAAAATATTTGTTTAATACTTTTTCCCACGTAGGAGTAAGGATGAATCCTGCGGCCATGCCAGGACGACAAATACCTTGTGCTGCAGCGTTTACAAAAGAAAGATAGTTAGGCATACCGGCAGTCCATTCCAGCAGACTTTTTTTCCAACCAGGATTAGTGTCGACATATCTTTCAGCGTTGACAGAACGCATATTTTGAAAGAACGATTGGATGCCCTTCGCTTCTTGGGGAAATTTTTGCAGGAGCATTTTTTCCCATTCCAGATTAGAATTAGGCATCACTGCTTCGCCTTCTCTGGTGACCGCGCGAGCGAAATTTGCTGGCCTTGCCAATTCGCCCACAACTTTATCTACATCTAAACCTGCACCTTCCAAGGTTTTTCGCAATTCTTTGCCAGGATCAAGATGAGATAAAACATGAATGGATTCGCCGATATATTTCAGACCCAGAGGCTTGACGGTTTTTTCCCAACTTTGCGCTCCTCCGCCGACTTTATCGTGTTTTTCAAGAATTATAACATCATGACCTTGGGCAGCGAGATAATTTCCAGCAGTAAGTCCAGAAAAACCGGCTCCCACGATCCCTATTTTAGCCATACGAAAGCGGTAAGACCCTTTTTTATAAAGGTATTGAAACTCAATTCATGGTCTAAGGAGAGAAATGTTTGCCGAAGCGTACACCAATTTGTCGGGAATAATTGGATCCTCTTCCTTGCCCGTAAGGGAATAAGGGGATTCCGGACATACGTTCCATCTTCATTACACCTATCGGTTGTCCGTGGCGGATAATTTCTGCTTTGTTGTGGACGCGCACTTCCAAGGTAATGGTGTTGCCTTGTTTTTCTTCGTCGGGAAAATAACCCCAGCCGGGATCAAAAAATCCCGCGTAGTGCCAAGTCACATTCCCGGCGCGATGATCAAACTGCGATAATTCTGCTGCATACGCTGGCGGTAAACATACCGCTTCATTAGTTGAAAGCAAGTAGAAGTAACCCGGTTCGAGTTTTAATTCTTTATTTTTTGTTTTTTCAATGGCGTCAAAATATTTGTATAAGGAATGTGTCCCAACGCCTTGGAAATCAACCGGCTGCTGGCAGCCCTTTTTAGCACGATACGCTATAATATTGGAATTAGTATGCTCTCCGTCGAGATCTGCGGTGAGGACAATTCCTGAATCTATCTTAACCTTATCTGCTTTCAAAGGAGTTCCTTCTTTAGTGCAAATCACCGGGGAATTTATATTCATCAACACGGAATAAATTTCATCATCAGCCATAATAGGATTACCTACGGAATACCTGATTTGATTTAAGGCGTCGCCAGTTCTCAGAATAAGATCGAAGGAGTTAGGTACTATCTCTAAGTACATTTTTCCGGTGTAGGGGCCGGCAATTGATTCATAATGCGGGTTACGATCAGTGAGCAATCTCGCTTGCGCATCATTTCTTCCGGTGCTGCTTTTCGGATTTGAACGCAGATGAGCAAAATGAGGGATATCCGCAGTTTCCTGCAAGGAAGCGATGTAAGTCTTGCCCTGTACAAAATCAGCACCGTTTTCCAAGTTTATTTCTTTTATACCATATTCTTGCACTAATCTTTCAATGGTTTCATTTTTCATGGGCCTGACGCTGCCGTCCATTAACCAGCCAATTTTTCCCAGGCGCAAATCAAGGCTCGAAGGTTGAATTGTTTTTTTCCAGAGATGAGGATCCGGATCAGTAAGCATTCGATGATCTGCAACCTGAATTTCTCTTTGCCATAGAAGTAATTTTAAATGTTCATCAGAAGCAGTAGTATTTTTGCGTAAAGTAAATTTATCCATGCTTATCTCGAAGAGCTGGATTTTAAAATGATTATTATGGAAGAAAGGAAAGATTAGAGAAGCTACATGCCTCGCGCTTTAAAACGTGATGGAACTTCAACATTGATAAGATCCAGAGCTTTGACGTACTCAGGATCCCCAGCATAATTTTGATCTGCTATGGTTTGGAATCTTCTCTCTAGCACTCCTTTAAGGTCATGGTCTCCCCGATTTTTTGCTTTTTGATAAATGTCAAATTCCATGGGGTTGGTAAAGTAGAGCTCTACTTCATCTCCAAAAAGAAGCTGTAAATTGTAGTTGCCGCTCAGGTGCTTAGCAATATACTCAATTTTAGGAAGTTCCAGATTTCCTGGCACTATCATCCAGTTTTCTGATGAAGGCATCTGGTGTGCTAGAAGATTTACCTGTCCTTTATGTGCATATTCTTGGGTTGGTATGATTATTTTATTATTTCTGAAATCAAAATACAATTCTCCTCTAACCAGACCTAATTGTAGCCCATTTATTTCTGTTCGGTCAAAAAGTTCTACTACACAGCTATCGTCATTTGCTTTTATCTCTCTAGAATAGATGGCTAACACCTGTTTTCCTTGATTGTTGGCTACATTTTGTTGAAGCTCATGCAAATCTTTCTCCAGCGGTAGGTAATCTCTCCAGACAAAAGCAGCATCTTTAAGCGGATCGCCTAAGGTTTCTCCGTTTATTATTCGTAGCTGAACTTCTGCGAGTTCTTGATTGCTTTTATTCTTAGTTTCCAATGCTTTCTGTAAATCTTCTTCTAAAGTCATGACTAAAAGTGTTATTAGAATCTATTTAAGTATTGTTGTTTTTTAGTATTGAAAAATCTTCTCTTGCCGAGATGGCAACTTTTTCTACCGCAGCCTTTACAACAGTAGCTTTTTATAGTAACCGCCTTTTTTAAGCTCAAACAAATTTAAGGAGGAATTATATATGAATGGAACGGAAGCTCCTGTAAAAGTAGGAGAAGAATACGATGTGATGATTACCGCAGTGGGCGGTAAAGGTGACGGAATAGCGAAAGTAAAAGGATTCGTTTTGTTTGTCGCTGGAGCAAAGAAGGGCGACTATGTCAAAGTACGGATAACCAAGGTTTTAGCTAATGTCGGTTTTGCTGAAGTGGCTAAAAAGATGGAAAAGCCGGAAAACAGAAAGTATGCTACTATTTCTGCCAGGGAATTGGAAGAACCCGATCAAGAGCCAGAACATAAGTACGAAGAGACGGAAGATTTTGGCGAAGATAAGTAAGTAATTTATCTTTTGTAAGTTAATTAATTTTAAATACTATTTTTAATCTTTTTTTACCTATGGACAAGATAGTATTCTATGATCAAAGAAAAGGTGTTGACTTTACCGGAATCACCATAGTTTTCATATGTCATGATGGTGGTGGAAATTTTCTGATGGCGAAGCGATCAAAGAATTGTCGTGATGAACAAGGTAATTGGGATATCGGCGGCGGGAGTTTAGAATTTAGTGAAAATATTCTTGACACGCTCAAACGAGAGATAGAAGAAGAATATTGCACAGAGGTTTTAGAGCATGAATTTCTTGGCTATAGGGAAGTGCACCGGGAAAACAACGGTGTAAAAAGTCATTGGATAGCTTTTGATTTTAAAGTCAAAGTTGATAAGAGCAAAGTAAAGATAGGGGAACCGCATAAACAAGATGATATAGGCTGGTTCACTTTGAGCAATCTACCTGCCCCTGTCCACTCACAGTTTCCCATATTTCTCGGCCGATATAAAAATAAGCTTTGAAAATTACTTTTATTCCAACCGCAACCCTTAAAAGTCTATATTCCTTACTAACCTAAAAAGAGGTAAGCATGTCATATGTAGTGTGGTTCAAGGATCTTAGAAAGAATTCTATTCCTATTGCCGGCGGTAAAGGCGCGAATATAGGAGAAATGCTGACTTTACATCTTCCCGTTCCCAATGGTTTTGCGGTGACTGCGCAGGCTTACGGCGAATATCTAGAGAAAACAAAAATCCAACCGAAAATTCTTTCCTTACTAAAAGATTTAGATGTTGAAAATAATGATAAATTACAAGCAGTAGCTACCAAGATTCAGAATTTAATCACTTCTACTCCCATGCCGGCAGAGATGGCTGAGGAAATTATGTATACGTATGAGATGCTGGGTTCTGAAAAGCACAAGGCCACTGATTTGGTTGAGCCTAAAGAGGTGTTTGTGGCGGTGCGCAGTTCGGCTACCGCGGAAGATTTACCGGAAGCGAGTTTTGCCGGGCAGCAGGCAACTTTTCTGAATGTACGAGGCCGAGAACAAATAGTTTCTTCGGTCTTAGCTTGCTGGGCATCTTTATTTACGGCCAGAGCAATTTATTATCGAGTGAAAAATAATTTTGAGCACAGCAAAGTGTTGATTTCTGCCTTAGTGCAGAAAATGGTCAATGCGGAAAAGTCAGGGATTATGTTTACGGTCAATCCTTCTACCAATCATGATGATGAGATCGTGATTGAAGCGATCTATGGCTTAGGAGAATTAATTGTAGGCGGCGAAGTCAATCCTGATCTTTATATTGTTGATAAAAAAACTCGCGATATTAAAAAAATTGAAGTGCGCAAGAAAGATTTTGGCTTGTTCAGGAACGAGAACGGTGAAAATGAAAAAAGGCCGATTACCAAGGACAAACAAGAACGGCAGGTTTTGAATGAGAAACAAGTCAAGGAATTAGCGCGCTTAGGAAAAAAATTAGAAGATCATTACAAAAAACCGCAGGATATTGAATGGGCGGTGGAAAAAGAAGAAGTCTACATTGTGCAGACCAGAGCAGTAACAACTTTTAAGCCGCATAGCATTGAGCGTCCCGATGTTGCTGATGAAACTGGCAAGATTTTGCTTAAAGGAGAAACAGCCAGCGCCGGCGTATATACTGGCCCAGTTAAGATTGTACATGATCCTTCTCAGCTGAATAAAGTACAGAAAGGTGATGTGTTGGTGACGACTATGACTACACCGGACATGGTGCCGGCCATGCAGCGGGCAGGAGCAATTGTGACCAATGAAGGTGGAATGACTTGCCACGCAGCTATCGTAAGTAGAGAAATGGGAACGCCTTGCATTGTGGGAACGCAGCATGCTACTGATTTATTGAAAGATGGCGAAGTAATTACCGTACATGCAACCAGAGGAATTGTCTACGAAGGAAAAGTAGAGTCTGCAGCAGTGCCAGAAAAAGAATTGAAGGTGGAAGAAATACTGCACCATCCTGGAGCAGATATAGTTACCGCTACCGAAATAAAAGTGATCATGGATCTTCCTGATTTTGCCAGTAAAGCGGCAGCGACAGGTGCAGATGGGGTTGGTTTAGTACGATTAGAGATAATGATTGCCAATGGAGGGATACATCCTGCGCATTTCATCCGCCAGAAACGGGAAGAAGATTATGTTCATTTGCTGAAAGAAGGTATCCGCAAGATTGCTAAAGCTTTTGCGCATAAGCCGGTTTGGATACGCTGTTCCGATATGCGTTCTGATGAATATAGAAATTTACAAGGCGGGGATAAAGAACCGCATGAAACTGATCCCATGATCGGCTGGCATGGAATACGGCGCTTGTTGGATGAACCAAAAATATTGCGGGCTGAATTTCAGGCAGTTAAAGAATTACATGATGAGGGATTTGATAATGTTGGTATCATGGTGCCCTTTATCATTCGGGTAGAAGAGTTACATAAAGCCAAAGAAATGATGCGTGAAGTTGGACTAGAGCCAGGTAAAGAAATTGATTTCGGCATCATGGTAGAAACTCCAGCTGCCTGCTGGATTATTGAGGATCTTTGTAAAGAAGGAATTTCTTTTGTTTCTTTCGGCACTAATGATTTAACGCAATTGACTTTAGGTATTGACAGAAATAATGAAAGAATTGCGCATTTATTCAGCGAGATGCATCCTGCAGTGCTGGGCGAAATAGCTAAAGTGATTCAAACTTGTAAAAAGTATAAAGTCAAGACTTCTATCTGCGGACAAGCTGGCAGTAAGCCGGAAATGGCAGAATTTTTAGTACGGCAAGGTATTGATTCTATCTCGGCTAATGCTGATGCAGTAGATGATATTCGTCAAGTTGTAGCTCGAGCAGAAAAGAAAGTACTATTAGATGGGGAACGAAAGAAATAATTATTTTTGGTATAATTTTGCCAAATCATTAAGAACTCTTTTCTGATATTCTTTTGGTGTGAATACTTCTTTTGATGTAGGTATGTTAAAAAGAAGGAATTGGATTCCTTTTTCACCATACTGGTCGATGATAGGCTTCACTAAGGCATACCCGCCATGATAGATTTCATAATCTGAAAACTGTTCTACTGTTAAAGGCCACTGATTAAAAGAAATAACTTTTTTTTCCATATCATTTGTCTTAGTTTCAATGTATGTGGCTATTCCTTCGTTAATCAATTGGTTGGCAATAAATTCCGTTGGAATGAATAAGCGCATTTGATGCAGATGATACGTTTTTCCGAGAGCTTTTTCTTTTATTTTATCACAATAAAAGTGAGTTAATTCATGATTCAAAATTATTTTAACATCTGCAGTGCGATTGAAAGTGCCCACTGTAACTAAGAAGTCACCAAAATCCCATTTTGGGGTAGTAAGGATACCGCTAGGGAGATATATGATATTTCCTGCATTATCGTAGAGGCCTAATGTTCCTATGGAAATATCTTTTTCTAGAAAAGTGTATTCTATTTTTGGACGTTCTGTTGGATAGGTAATTCCTATCTTTTTTTCTTGTTTTTCAATGATCTGTTCAAGATTTTGTTCAACATACGCTTGGATAGCAGGATCTTTATGGTAGTAGAGTTGAATTGTTACCACTTCAGAAGTAGGAAAATAAACAGCGGCTGTAAACGCAGACCAAAATACAGTTCTTAGGATGAATCTTTTTTTATTCATGGTTGGGACAATTCCCGTAATATTCTCTGTTGATATCCCGGTAAATTATACATCTCTGATATCTTAGGTGTATTAAACATAAGATAGATAATCCCTTTTTCACCGTGTTGATCAATAATCGGCTTTACCAAGTGATATCCGCCGCTGTAGACGATTTCATCTTTAGGAATTAATTCCCAGCTGGAAAAGAATCCTCCCAGCGCTTTAGGCCATTTTTCATCGGTAAAAGTGTCTTCTTTTTCGTTCATGCTTCTTTCAAAATAAGTGGCAGTCCCTTCGGAGATAAGTTTGATGGACATAATTTCTAGCATATTCATATTGTCAGTATATTCAGGCCAGTCGTGATTGGTGAGTCTTTCGCTGAGTTTGTCGGTGTAGTAATGTCCTAATTCGTGGTTTAAGGTATCTTTGACGGTAGAGAAATCCCAGTCCGGGGATTCAAACTGTTCATTTTGTAAAAAAATTTGATTAGTCTTGCGGTCGTAAATGCCAAGAAAGATTTTTTTTCCGGAGGGGATATGATACTTGATAAGGGGAAGTTCCTCTGGATACTTGAGATGTAACTTTTTCTCCTGTTGATGGATCAAATGTTCAAGGTTCATCTCTACATAGGTTCTCACCGTTTCTTCTCGGTGTAAGGAAAAGGCATTTACAATCACTCCAGCAAACAATCCTCTGGTAATTACTTTCTTGATGGATGTAAAAGAAGGTTTTGGAAAT
>DATDUF010000031.1:0-13496 GCA_035290485.1 Candidatus Nanoarchaeia archaeon | reverse complement strand
GATTTACACTTAGGACAACAGTACTTGTCTTCTGAAGTTGCTGTGTGGACCATAGTAAAAAGATGGCGGTGGGGAGATTTGAACTCCCGACTTCCAGATTATGAGTCTGGCGCTATAGCCAGGCTAAGCTACACCGCCTTGGAGCTTTAAAAGAACGTGGTTGTTATATAAAGATTTTGATTTTATTTAGCTGGCAATATTTATAAAATAAGAAGGTATTTTTTTCTTATGTCACAAGAATTATCAGATATAATAGAAGGAGTTATAGCTATCGGCAGTCCGGGAATATTTCTTGCTGCTACCTTAATCCCTTATTTTTCTTATGTGTTATCATATAGAGATACAAAGAGATATTTCTCTCTTACCGATGAAAGCCGCCAGCAAAAGCTCGGTAAACCCAAATTCAGCAAAATTCTCCTAGAAGATATCAAGAACTTCCCTTCTTTGTTTGGCGCTAAGTTTGATTTTAGTTATTCGACAAGGTATTTTTCTGCCTATCTTGAAACTATAAGAGAAAAAGAAGAAACAAAATATCTTAATTATAGAAAGATTAGAGAAGAATAAAGATTTCGGTAAAGCCATATCTTTTATCTGAACAATTTCCCTACTTCATCTACACTCATCTTACTGGGATTATTAACAATAGAATGCATGCTCCCGCCACCATCATTAAGATATCGCGGCATAATGTGAACATGTAAATGCGGAACTACTTGTCCAGCTGCAGAATTATGATTCCAGCCTACATTAAATCCATCCGGCTGCAATACTTTCTGGATTTTTTCCATAGTCTTTTTCACAGCAACCATCAATTCCTGCAATTGCTTATCAGCAAAATCAAAAACAGTAACGCCGTGTGCTTTCGGAATAACTACCGTATGCCCCTTGGTATGCGGCTTGACATCCAAAAAAGCCAATACTTTAGAATCTTCATATACTTTCTGAGCAACAATTTCTCCTTTGCCTATCTTGCAGAAAATGCAATTATCCATCCCTTTTCACAGGGACAACTTCTTTATTTACTTTTCCTTGATAATTTTGAATTTAATGTATAGACAACATATCACTAAAATATATATTTCTCAGCCATTATTATTCTTATAGATGAAAAAAGCCCTCTATACAGCATTTTTCTCTGCCTTAGTTAATGCTTGCATTCCGCGTTATGCTCCACCTCCGGATCTTCCTTCTTCCGTTAAACAGATTAATAAGCCAGAAGAAGCACAGCAATGGCTGGAAACAGTTCTTACCTATAAGCATGATTCAGAATTGTATGGTCAAAGTGATTTCTGGGCTCCTTGCGCTTTAACCTACCAGTTAAGGGCTGGAGATTGTGAAGATTATGCCATTTGTGCCGCCGCTTTATTAAATAGAGACATCCAGGAAGGCTATCTAATTTACATTGACAATCCTGGTAAAAAAGACAAAGATGGCAAGCCAGATAGCGGTCATGCTGTCTTTGCCTACAAGATGAATGATAAATGGGGCATCCTCAGTAATGGGCATTCTGAATATCGTCTGCCAGAATTTTCCAACCTGCATGCAGCTTTGCATGATGCGCTGAGCTACAGGTATAGCAGGTACATAGTGTATGATTATTCTGGAGTCGATCTCATTAATGGCAATACCAATCTAGAGTCTAAAATGAAACAGATTTGGACAGATTCATTAAATAACACAACTTTTAAATAAAAAATAGCTATTCTTAGAGTATGACTAATTTAGTGGTGCGAACTCAAGTTAAAGAGATTTTGAAGGAATCTGGTTTAGGCTTGGACAATCTATCTGGAGACTTTATGGACAAGTTGGATGAGAAAGTGAAACAACTCATTTTGGAAGCCGCCAAACGTGCTAAAGAAAACAGCAGAAGAACCATCATGGGGAAGGACGTATAAGAACCTTTTACAAAAAGGTTCATCAAAAGTGACACTTCGTGAATTGAAAAAGGATGTTTGAAGATGAGGCTGACCAGGAATACTAGGATCCTTATTTACGGTGCTAATATTTGGTATTTTGGAGAGGGAATGTTAGGACCACTACTGGCAGTTTTTACCGGCAGAATCGGAGGAGATGTTCTCGACGTGACTGGAGCCTGGGCTTTGTACTTGATAATAATGGGTCTCTGTTATATTTACTTTGGAAAGCTTGCCGATAGTCACTACAACAAAGAAAGAATGATGATTCTCGGATACGGATTAAATGCTCTATTTACTTTCGGCTATCTGCTCATCTCTAAGCCCTGGCACTTATTTCTGATCCAATCTGGATTAGGTATGGCTTCAGCGTTGGCCACTCCAACCTGGTTTGCTCTCTTTGCAAAATCCGGAAAGAAAGATACGGGCGGATTTCGCTGGGGATTAGCCGGAGGCATCACCCAGATCGTTACTGGAATTGCAATCGTGATGGGCGGATTGATCGTCAATTATTTTTCCTTTACGGTTCTTTTCATGATCATGGGAATAATACAAGTCTTAGCTACTATCTATCAAGCCCAGATCCTAAGAAAAAAATCTCCTGTTTCACGCGGATCTATTTTAAGAACTTTATTTCCATAAATAATTATTATAAATTTAGTATAATTTTAACTAGAATAATTCATGACTTTCATTAACTCTTTTCCGCATTCTCGGTGGCGGCGGTAAGGGCAATTGCTTTTGCAGTTCCATGTCCTTTTCCTGTACGTCAGTATCTTCTTCATCGCTCTCTGCTTTAGGAAACAATAAAGTGTGTTTAACTTCTTCTTGAACAGACTCCTCTTCAGGTTCCACCTCAGCGTGCTGTTCCCGATACTGCTGCAGTTTTGCTTCAATTACTTCAATGCTTTTTTCAATCTGCTCTAATTCTGCCGGCTTTTTGGTTTTAAGTTCACGATATAATTCTAATTCTTGTTTCAAAGCGTCAAGGCGTCTCTGCAGCATGGCTGCTTTCTTGCTGCTGCCCATTACTATTTGTGGTGGTTGGTTTCGAACATTTTCCATGGCCTTGGTCAGCTCTATCTCTCCGGCCACTTCACGCTTGGCTAAATGTTCGCCCAGCAAAAAGGAAAGGTGATCTACTTTTTTATCTAATTCTAAATCTTCAACTGCTTTCAGTTTATTTTTTAGGACTGCTAGTTGTTGTTTTAAGGAAGTAACGGCAATCGAATCTTTATCTTTCTCCCGGCTTAATTTTTGTTCTAATTCCAACGCTCCCTGCAATTGATTTTCCAGATGGATAACTTCCTTGCGCAGAGTTAAGCGTGGGACTTTTTTTTGCGACGATAAATATTTGATATCCTGCAATTTCTTGACGATCTCGTCTTTAGAAAATCCTTGTTCTTCCCGGGCATATTTTGCTGCTGCGGTAAGAAATTGTAGCGCTTGCAGGGAACTCATGGTCTATTAGAATAAGCCCACTCGTTTTCTACTTCCTGGCCCGGGTGGGGGCGGCGGAAATCCTGCCGGTTCGGAAGACATATTTGGCATCGAAGGCATAGACATCTCTGGCCGTGGCGCCATTCGCCCTGACATATTAGGAGCACCCATGCTATGTTGTACCGGCATGCCCATGGGAGGAGCAGACATAGGCCTGGCCAGAGGTCGGCCTCCAGCTAACGCATCTAACTTATCAGATAATGCTACCATCCCTTGAGCAATAGTTTCATTTTGGGTTATCAGGGTATTTAATTTTTCAGTCATACTATGGAAAGTTTTAGACAGATCTTCGTCTTTCATTTCCTTAAGTGCTTTTTCAAAAATAATATTCAGTTGATGCACGGCATCTTTCATGCTTTCAATTTCCAGAATAAGTTCCCGCGACTTGGTATCAGGCTGCGACAATTTTTTCTGCAGCATTTCTACATCACGCTTTAAATCGGCAATCAAACCGTGAGGTAATTGTTCATATCCTTCCTGTTTTTGAGTCATAGTAATCCACCTGCTTTTTCCAGAATAAGTCAAATTTTGTATATAAATGTTTGCAAAATTCATCAGAACGAAGCGCTTCTAGATTTAGTAATTCACATAATTTTTAATACCTGTCTTATTTTTATTCCATTTATGAGCTTACAAAAAACCTTGCCGGCCGAATTACCTACTTCTTATGGGCAATTCAAGATCATCGCCTATAAAGATGCCCGCGGCGAGCATGTTGTCTTGCTTAAAGGTGATTTAACTAGTCTACCTGAAAATCCTCTGGTACGCATCCATTCGCAGTGTATTACTGGTGATGCCTTCTCTTCCCGGCGCTGTGATTGCGGGCAACAGTTAGAATTGTCTTTGAATAAGATTTCTAAGGAAGGGGGCCTTCTTATCTATCTCCAGCAAGAGGGCCGCGGTATCGGTTTGTTCAACAAAATGGCGGCGTATCATTACCAAGATCAGGGTTTAGATACAGTTGAAGCCAACACTAAACTAGGATTTAAAGATGATGACAGAGATTACGCTATTGCTGCCGAGATCCTGAAAGATTTAGGAATAAAATCAGTGCGCTTACTTACCAATAATCCCCGAAAAATAAAAGGATTGCAACAGGCGGGCATAATCGTGAGTAAATCTCTGCCCATCATAATAAAATCTAATCCCGCTAATGCAGCGTATTTATTCACTAAACAGAAACGCTTAGGACACCTTCTACAAATTAAACTATCGACTAAATAATTATAGAGAACTTTGAAAAATAGGGATTTTGCTAATTTTTTATTCGTTTATGAGCAAAATCTCGACCATTTCAAAGTCTCTAAGATAATTTTGAATAGTTTTTCAAAATTCTCTATAATAAAATAAATAAAAAATAAGAAAAAATGCCTAGTACTTAGGTACATACGACCTGCTTTCGTATACTGGGGTATTATTTACAACAGGTTGTATATTATTTTGCTGCAATGGTACTACTGGTGTAGCTATTATGATGTTCAAATTTTTCACCATAACTGCTTTCTCTGCCTCTAACACCGGTAGGTTCTGTACCTCAGGTAAAAGAGTAGTAGCGATAGCATTCTTATCTGCATCTTGATTCGGAAGCAGTTGCACGACACCGACTAAATTCTTGACAATGTCAGTTTTAACCACATCTTCAGGGAGTTTTTGTGCTATGTCAACCAAGTCTTTCACCGCTTTGGTTTTAGCCTTGTCTGCAGGTAGTTTCTGCACTTCTGGCACTAAATCTTTCACTAAATTAGCTTTAATATTGTCATCCTGGAGACCGGCTACAACAGGAACTAACTTATTTACCACTTCGCTTTTCTCTTTGTTGTCAGCTAATTTTTGCACCACTTTGACAATGTTTTTCATGTACCCTTGTTTTTCTTCCACCGGTAGCAATTGAGAAACTTCGATCAAGTTTTTGGTAAGATTTACCTTTAATTTACCCTGCGGCAGTACTTGCACCTCAGTTAAAAAACCATTAACTAAATCATCTTTTTGCTTGGCAAGATCTTTTGCTGAAGGAAAAGCCTGCATTTGATTCACCAGCTCTTTTATAATCTCAGCCTTATCATTATTTGGGGGAAGCTTCTGTGCATCAGGAGCAAGTTGTGCTAGGATAGCATTTTTGTCGCTATCAGTAGGCATGGTTACTATGACTTCAACGAAGTTTTTGACAACTTTATTTTTCTTTTCATCCACTGGTAGTTTTTGCATCTCTTCCAAGGTCTTTTTGCTTACTTCTTTTTTTTGTGGATTTTCTGGAAGCTCTTTTATCTGATCGACAATGTCGTTGATAAATTCAGGTTTGTCTTTCTGAGGGACATTCTTGACTTCATTCAGCAGTTGTCCTATGTCAACCAACATTTTTTCGCTTACAGATTTAGAAGGAACTTCCTTTTTAGCAGGCTGTTTTGCTTCAGCTTGTTTCTGCTGTTCTGCTTTCTTTTTCGCTTCTTCAAGCTGTTTTGCTAACTCTTGGGCAGCATCAGCAGCTTTTTTAGCTTCTTCAGCCTTCTTTTTAGCTTCGTCTACCTGTTTTTGTACTTCTTCAACGTTCTTTTTGAGTTCTTCTGCCTGCTGTTGTTTTTCCTGTTCGGCCTTTTCTAATTGTTTTTTTAATTCATCAAGCTGTTTTTGAAGCTCATCTGCTTTCTTTTGCGCATCATCAGATTGTTTTTTGGAATCGTCCGCTTCTTTCTTAACTACATTATCGAGAGCATTCTGCAACCCTTTCTTGGCTGCTTCAGGAGCATCGGCTAGAACTTTGTTCAAAGTCTCTTCTGCTACTTTTTTTCCTTTTTCTGGATTTAAAGCTTTTAATTCTTTAAATGAGTCACTCAGGCCTTTGGCGCTTTTATCCATTACTTTTTGAATAGAAGGCTTGGCGGTTTCCGGAACTTGTTCTAATACTTTTGCCAAGACTGCTAAGTGTTTTGCTACTTGATCAGAAACTTTTGCAGTTTTCTCTTCATCTAGATAAGCATTTTTTTTAACTTTGAGTAGCGTCTTATCATATTTTTCAATAGCTTTGGCGAGGGCTTTCTCATCACCCTTCTCAGCCATGGCTACTACTTCGGCTGCTTTTTCATCGGTTACTGCTTCCGGAGCCTGAAAGACATCGGAAACTTCATCTAAAAAATAAAATGGGCTGTCGGGGGTCATGCCCGGATCAGCCAGTTCGTTTGTTTCTGCAATTGCTAGAGCAGAAAACAGCATCATCACCATAATAACTAAAACTTGTAATTTTTTCATAATTAAAACCTCCTCTTAAAATTGGTAACAGAATATATCCATCTCTCTTTTTATATCTTTCTTCAACCTACCATAAATCCCAAAACTTAACATTAATATAGGTTTGCTGCTTTTCTTAAAAGCATGATGGAGTTGATCTTAGCAGGATTAAGCATAGTGGTCTTGGCTGTTGCTTCCTATACTGACTTGCGCACCAAAGAAGTTCCGGATTGGCTCAGTTACGGATTTATTATGGCCAGTTTAGGAATTCGCGGTTTGTACTCCTTGCAAGACGGCTGGCAAATTATCGTCTCCGGCGCTCTGGGTTTCGCTGCGTTTTATCTTCTGGCGCTCTTATTCTATTATTCTCACCAATGGGGTGGCGGCGACAGCAAATTGTTGATGGGCATGGGCGCCGCGATGGGCATAAGTTATCCTTTTTCCCAGCTTAGTTTTACACCACTATGGTTTTTATTATTGCTTCTCTTTTCCGGAGGAGTGTATGGAATGGTCTGGCTGGGAGTTTTAGCGGTGCAGCGACGGCATTGCCTTATCCCTGAATTACGTTCCTTGCTTAGACATCATAAGAAAATTCATCTCGGTATTGGTTTCGGCTCAATTCTTTTTTTGGGAGCAGGCTTTTTTGTTAACTCCTTGTTGTTTGTGATCGTCTTGTTTGTTGCTCTCTATTATATACTCATTTTTTTAATGGCTGTGCAGAGCTGCTGTTTTATAACTGAAAAAGATACTAAAGCCTTGACTGAAGGCGACTGGCTGGCGGAAGAGGTGATAGTTAAAGGGAAAACAGTGCTGAAAAAGAAAACCCTGACGCAGCATGACCTGGAAAAATTAACCCACCATAGGATCAGCTCTGTGCTCATCAAAGAAGGCATCCCTTTTGTGCCCAGCTTCTTGATTGCGTATATAATCTTATTATTTGGTATGGATTTTGTTCCTGTAGTTATGGAAAGGATCTTTGGGTAGAAAATTGTCGTTTGGAAAGCTTTAAATACCAAAAAGATTTCATTACAACCTAAGTATTCAATCATAAGTATCAAAAAGAGGTGTGCAGGATGAGATTCAACAAAAAAGCTTCTCTAGAACTTTCCATTCAAACTATTGTCATTGTTGTTATTGCCTTTACTATCCTAGGCTTAGGCTTAGGATTTGTAAAAAATATCTTTAAGGATGTCGGCGAAACCAGCAAAGGCGTCCAAGCTAAAATCAAGGAACAAATTCTGGAAGATTTACGCGTTTCCGGAAAGAAAGTGTCTATCACTTCTCAAGTCAATCTTGAACGAGGAAAAGAAGCCCTGGAAAACATCGGTATTGTCAACACCGGCTTGACTGAGAAAGCTTTCGGGGTCAAGATCAAATTTATCAAAAAGCAAAATCCTGATGGAACAGAAGATGAGACTCCTGAAGCAGGAGATGAAATTAGATTCTTTTACAGCAGCTTGGTAGAAAAAAGATTAGCTCCTACTGCTGGCGATGTTATCCCCATTACTATTACTGCTAAAAGCACCGCCTCAGGAAATTACTTGTATAAAGTTGACGTCTTGGCAGAAAGCGTTCCTGACGCTTGTGCTTCCAGTACGGTTGGAGCAGGCTGTGAATTATATGACACCAGAAGTTTCTTCGTTCGGGTAGGATAAAAGAGGTACAAACATGACAAATGGAAAAAAACGTCTTACTGTCGCTCAGGAATTTGAAATTCTTAAGTTAGTACTAGACAAATTTCTCTGGCTGGGTTTTATCGTTATGGGCTGGGGAATGTACTTGTCCTTGACTGCCGATAGTCCTCTGGCTGGAATCTGGCATATGCTTGCCGGCGCGGTGTTGCTCTTGATCTTCTCCGTGATCATCATCAAAGAATATGAGATCGTGAGATAAAAAATATTTATTTACTTTTTTTCTAGTTTAATTTCTTATTTTACTTTTATCATAAATCAATATGCAAAGAATAAGCAAATGGGCATTCCGGCTCATCTAAGAAAGAGGGTATCTTATGGAGAGCCATTCCTTCTGGCAGAGTTTTATCTTTCAGATACTCTTCTACCGCTTGTCCTATCTCTCCCTGAAAATAAGTCTCTGACGTCCTGCTCTGAAAATCTAATCTCAGGTAATCTTCCAGAGTGATAGGTTGGCTGGGAAGATCTGCATAATTTTCTCCATGTAAGAGCTTCAGGAACAAATCATTAAACTTTTGCGCAAACCGGCTTTCTGGAGCATACAACGAAGCATATTTTGATTTTCTCTCGTCCGGCGGCATTAAAGTCTTAATGTAATGAAAATAGGGTAAAGAAAAAACCTTCACTTCTTGATCACGTTCCTCTACCAGTAATGATGAAAAGCCCATGGGATGCAATTCATATCGAACTGGTCCCTCTTCGTAAATATCCAGAGTGATATCTAGCCGTCTGGCTTTGATCTCAACCTTACCTTCTTGGACACATATTTGCTTATTCATTTTAATTTTGCATTTCTGTTCTATGATTTAAAAATTTAATGTAACTCATTTACATCGTACCTTCACATAATCAAAGGTAGCCGCCTGATTTACTCCTGCGCTCAGCTGAACATACGTTATATTTTCTGAACAAGGAACACTGGTAGTCACTCCTCCAACTACTACCGAAAGATTTCCTCCGCTTTGGTACAATGACATGCCCTTCTGCGCTCCTGACAAGCTAAGCGTTTTACTCTGCTTGTCGCAGCTCAGGATCCCAGTAGTTTTTCCGGCTGATAATCCCATATTTCCTAAATATACTGAACCCATCCATGCTCCGGAACGCAAATCAACTTGCTTATCCTTACAGGAATTTTCCCATCCTATGGTGGCAATAGAAGAGGGATTAGTAAGCGAGAGCCATCCTCCCGAGACTTTGATGCCTGCATCCTTGACAATTTTCCATTTACCGTTCTCGAGATTATTTCCACTAAAAGTATCACAGAAAACTGTTCCCTCGCATTCTGTATTCTGCTGAACTGGAGGAGCATCATAGCATTTGCCATTAAATCTAAAATCCAGAGCCGTAATAGTAGTCGTTCCAATCATCCCATGCTGGGAAGGAATAAAAACATACATGTCAGCTACGGCAGTTTCAGGTAAGTTTTTTTCCAGATAATCAACACCCTTGTCAAAAGCATCTTCTGGAATGCCTAAGGTCTCTACCACGCCTAACTTCTTAAACATAAATACTCCCGGCTTCATCAGCGTGACCATGTTGTCATGATTCAAACATCCGGTATATTGCCAGTTAGCTTCCGCCCAGGTAAGATATGAAACAGCCGCCCAATGAGATTGCTCTTTTTGATTGCTTTCATGCAGAACTGGCAGGGCGGCTGGAGTAAGTGAGTAAAAATGATCACTATTGTGGCTGGCGATTTGCAGTTGCGGTGCAAAAGCCGGATGAGAAAGTAAAAATCCCTTGAATTCAGAACCATCAAAATAGGTTACGCGGGCATCAGAGACAGGAAAGTTTGTACCTTGGATAGTAACATCAACATTTACTTCTTCCTCACTTTCCGCTTCGATAAGAGAAGCTCTTCCTTTGCTGTCAGTCACTGCTTCAGAAATAGTCACTCCATCCAGAGTGGTAGAATACGTATTTTTTTTGCAACTGCTCATTCCCGCTGCGCTCGAAATTAACAATCCTAATGCAATCTTTTTTTCTAAGGACATGGGTATCTCTCCTTTTGTTTTTTTATCACCCCTCTAAACATCTAAAACTCTTTAAAGTGAAGTAGTGTAACACTACAAAAATTCACCAAATAATTGTAAAAACGGCTGAGACAAATTTATAAAGACTATTTGCTTAGCAACTATAGCATGAAAAAGAGGCACTCCAATAGAGAGACTAGAGATAAGAAAGGATCAGTCGGTCTTTCGGTGGAAACATTAGTTATCATCATCATCTCTTTAGTCATTCTCGCAGGAGGAATTACCTTAATCTATCAGTTTATTCACGGCGCTGAGGAGATCAAATCCTCCTTAGACCAAAAAACGCAAGATGAATTAGAACGTCTCTTAGTCAGTCAAGGAAAAAAAGTCGCTCTTCCCTTGCATGTAGCTACCATACCTCGCGGTGACAGTCATGTTTTTGGATTAGGAATTCTCAATACTTATGATGCTACGGAACAGTTTCAGGTCCGCATTCAGTTAAACAAAGTTGCTGATGAATCTAAAGCTGATATTACTTCTAAAATAAATCCGCAAAATATAGCGGCCTGGGCTTTATACAACAATGCTCCTATCGCTATCGAAAGCAATGCCCACGACAAAGAAGCAATTCTTATTCAGGTGCCTACTGACGCCATTAAAGGAGAATATATCTTTGTGGCCGAAGTGCTAGACAGTAAGAATAATATCTATGGCAATCCTCAGACTTTTATTGTGAAAGTGATTTGATTTCTGAAAAGAAATTAATTATTCTCTTTCATATTGCGTATTCAGATATTCAAAGCGTTCTTTCAACTGTTGGAAATAAAGTGTATTTTCATTAAAGCCCATCAATATGATTTTTGCATTATACCACAATGATCCACCGGGAAGATGCAGTCTTTCTTCACGGAACATATTGACATCGTTAGTGACGGTCATTACCGTGCCCCGGGCAGGAATTTCATACATCTGCATCAATCCTACTGCATAAGGAAGCGGAAAACCGACATAGGTAACTTTTTTTCCTCTGTATTCATCAATGATCTCTTCTAAATCCTTGCGAAGTTGTGCCGTTTCTACTCCTGGAGGAAGGTTCAGAGTAATGGTATGCATGCCTGTAGAAATGTTTCAAAAATAGATAAAAGTAATCAATAGAGACTATATGTTTATGCGAGTAATTCTTTCAAAAATCTGGCCGGATCTTTCGCTTTAGGCACGGCATGTCCAATCAACACTCCTTGTGCGCCAAGCTCTAACGCTTTTCGTATATCTTCACCTGACTGGATCCCAGCTCCACACAAGACTTTTGTTTTAGGACTGATCTTTTTTACTATCTCGACTGCTTTAGCAATTACTTCCGGCTTGGCTTTAGTTACAGAAACATTTCCCCCAATTAACTCTGGCGGTTCATAAGCTAAATAGTCTGGTGCAAGAGCCGCAACTTTTTTTGCTTCTTTTAATGATGAAGCGCATATAACGATAACCAACTTATGCTTTTTACCGTCAGCCACAATCTTCTTCAAAATAGAAAAAGGTATTTTTCGTTCAGAATGATTCAGCAGTGTTCCTTTAACACCTATTTTTTTTAGCTCTTGCGCGGAAATCTTACCAGTGAACGGGCCTAAACCAGCCAGATCAGTGTGCTGGGAAAAAACAGGTAAGGAAGTTCTTGCCGCGACTTCTTCGAGGGTAGGCAGTGAAGGAGCAATCA
Organism: Candidatus Nanoarchaeia archaeon; assembly: GCA_035290485.1. Taxonomy (GTDB): domain Archaea; phylum Nanobdellota; class Nanobdellia; order Woesearchaeales; family GW2011-AR9; genus JACPIL01. Next base: position 1,486 of record DATDUF010000031.1, on the reverse strand, counting down.
CGATTTCAAATTTAGAAGAATGAACTTTTTCCAGCTTTTTTGCTAATAACAGCGCTTTTTTTCCGGCTGCTTCCGGATAGGTTTTGAAATTAAGTAAAATGAGTGGTTTCATTTTTTCTTTCCTTTTTTTAGTTTATTCAATTTTCTGAAAAGATAACTGACGATCAAGATAACAATGATTACTGGTAACAATAACAAAAATAAATTAAATAACAGCACTAAAAATAGTATTATCATAGCCAGCACGATCAGAACTACAATCCAGGCTTTAATTCCGGTCGCTATCAACATCTTTAAAGTAATATCCTAGCAGTATAAAAAGTATTCCTAGGAATAAGGTCAAGAGAAAGATATTTCTGCTCAGGGAGATAAAAAAATCGAGAGGAAAGGTTTGGATGATCTTGGAGTCAGCAGCAAAAAGCCAATTTCCCTGCGGAAAAAAGATGCGGTGAAAGATTGCAAACAGCGCATCAAAGGAAATAAGTGAAAGTGCTCCTAACAAAATCATGACTGCAAATGTTACCTTTCCCCCCAAGTGTAACAAATTTAATAGGAAATCTTTCTTTTTTCTGTAAAAGATTATTGTCAGTGTAAAACCCAACAGTAAAATGTAAAACATATAATCTGCATACTTCATGACTTGTTTGACATCTTCTAAGTGGGAGACTTCTGCCGCCGTAAAAGATGTAGATAATTTTTGTTTTCCATCTAAAAAGAGAAAAACATTTTTTTGCGCATCAGTCAATGGTGTAAAGAAGAGCACCAATTTATATGAAAGCAACAATAAAAACATTAGTAAAACTATACTAAAAAGAACTATCGTAATCTTTTCCTTATTTTTCTCATTCATGAGACCTGTACAATTCGTACTTCTCCATGTATTTTTCCTTTAACGCAGTAAAGGATCTCGCATTTCGTTGGCGGCGATAATATCCTACTGCTTTTCCTTTCCAATCATAGTACGGCAAGGAAGCCCAGGTTCTGGCTAATCTTTTCCAGACTTGCTTAAAATCACCGCCTCTTATCGAAGCTTCCAGCATTTCTTGCGTGACACCATTTTGTTTTCCAATAACATATACGCCGGCTTGGTCTTGGGAAGCAGATGTAAAATCTTTAAACAAACCGCAATCCTCATTCTGGTTTGGTCCACAGTTTTGTAACTTCCTAAGTCCGTCATACGTTTCTTCCATCCATTGCAATTTTCCTGCCGCAGTAGAAGCTCTAGCCCGGTTATGCCATTTTACTTTTATCCTGGGGTGATCGTCAAAACCTACAAAATAATTTCCCGGGCATTTTTCAAACTTGCCACCATAGCGATGACGTTTATCTTCTACTACTATTCCTACTACTAAGACTTGATACGGGCTAATTCCTTCTAAACACGGCTCTAGAGTATATTCTGCCCAAGAAATAGTATCTAGTAAGGCTTTGTATTCCGGCGATAAGCTGTCAAAGTAGGTTTTTAGTTTTATTTTAGTGAGCTCTT
>DATDUF010000030.1:0-6106 GCA_035290485.1 Candidatus Nanoarchaeia archaeon | reverse complement strand
ATATGCAGAAGATCACCTTCTGGGAGCTATCAGCGTCCCCTTGCTGAGCGACCAAGAACGGCATGAAATTGGTATCATCTACAAACAATATTCCCGAGAAAAAGCCATTGAGCGAGGAATGGAATTATTTCCCGCCAAAATCCCTTCCATCTATAATGCAGTGAAAGATCATCGCGAAAAAACGATTATTGTCTACTGCGCCCGGGGAGGGATGCGTTCCGGCATTATTGCTTCCTTGCTGGAATCCATCGGATTTAAAGTGCTGCAGGTTGAAGGCGGCTACAAAAGCTTCAGAAATTATATTTTAGATCAATTATATCAATTCAAATTAAAACCTAAGATCATCTGTCTTTATGGATTGACTTGTTCCGGGAAAACGAAACTGCTGAAGCAATTGCCTAACTCCCTGGATCTGGAAGAACAGGCCCAGCACCGCGGCAGTTTATACGGTGGCGTGGGTTTGAAACCAAGCGGCCAGAAACGCTTTGAAAACCTGCTATTACGGTGTTTGCAGGAGTTGAACCATCATAAATACATATTTGTAGAAGGAGAAAGCAGAAAAATAGGTGATAGCGAAATTCCTCCTTTTCTATTCAAAGCCATGAAACAAGGATTGAATGTCTTGATAAAGAAAGACTTTGAGCTGCGAGTTAAAGAATGTGTGGAAGAATACTTCTCTTCTCCGGAAAAGGTGCAGCAGATCAAAGACATCACTCCTCAGCTGCGGGATATTATCAGCAATAAGCGGAAGCAAGAAATCATTGCACTTGTTGACGCTGGGAAATATGAAGAAGTAGCCAGAATACTATTGAAAGAATACTATGATGTGTTGTATGCCCATACCTTAAAAAATGTCAAGTTTGATTTGGAAGTAAAGAATGATAAGTTAGAAGAAGCAGTTAGAAAGTTAAAAGAAATAGAAAAAAAAGTAGTTGCTAGAATTTAAGGAGAAACACAGGCTCCATCTTGGCAACCAAACCGGCAGGGAACTGTCTCCATCCGTTGCACATTCCCTTTGCAATAATTTTCATAAACTGTTCTTGTATCTTTACAAGTATCAGCATAAGAGCCTAATTCATTTTCAACTGTTCCCTGCACAGTTGGATCTCTGCCGCCATCAGTATCTTTACACGTATAAGGAGATACAGCTTTGCCAGTTATCGTCCCGTCCAGAAGAACAGCTGCCAGAGCAACACCAAATACCGCTAAAACAATCCAAACATTTTTTTCCATCTAAACACCTCAGTAAATTTTAGAGAAGTAAGTTAATCGGCTTAATAAAGATATTGATAACTAAAAAGAAAAACAATAAAAGAAATTACCTTACTTATCTCTTACAAGCGCCATCTTCACAGCGGCAAGGGATGGTTTCAGTCAAGTGTACTGACCCATCGCAATAATGCTCCAGGAGATTTCCGGCATTGACGCAGGTATCAGCTGTAGTCTTTTTAGGACCTGCAAAAGACAGATCTTTGTATTCTACGGTTCCAAGTTCATAAGGATTATTTCCACCATCGCTCTCCGAACAGCTACGCGGTAGATTATAGGCAAAAGCATTTCCAGTTATCTTCCCATTTAAACTTACTACTGCCAAAGCGACTACAAATATTCCTAATACGATCAAAACTTTTCTTTTCATCTAAACACCTCAATTAATTTTAGAGAAGTAAGTTAATTGGCTTAATAAAGATTTTGCTTAAGAAAGAAAAAGAAAAAATAAAAACAAACCAGCCTAACAAGTAACCATCAGCACATACCCGTTATTCATCTCATCTGATTCTGCAACTTTATTCAAGTAATCTGCAGTGATATTCAGATTATGGGAACCTTTACAAGGAGCGCCAGTTTCATTGTAAGCACTATAAGTTCCTTTTACAGTGTACATCATGCCTGCTGGTAAAGACGGAACCAAATTAGTCTGAACCTTGGCCGTTAGCACTTGCGGAGCAAATTTAACCGCGAAAGGACCTGCATCAGCTGCTCCTACGTTCTGGACATTGGCGACATACTCAACATCTTGCATATTATTAGTTTGGTTAAGCACCATCTTGAAATCTGCAAAGACTACTTTCAAGTCAGCTTTTCTCGATTCAAGCGGTTGTTTAGGATTACGGGATTGTGCATCCTTCATTTTAGTCAATACTCGTACTAACTGCGTCCGATCAGAAGCTCCATATCGGGTTGCAACTGCATTCCCAGCGAAAGAAGGGCTGTCCTGAGCCTGTTTCAGCAGAGCACTCTGCTCTTCCGGAGACAATTTACTCAAATCTTTCTCCAATTGGTCATCACTCACTTTAGGAGCGCAAGCAACCATAAGTAGTAGAACAACCATCAAAGAACTTAATAACATTAGTTTTCTCATTATAACACCTCAAACTATTTTAGAGAAGAAAGTGAAAATAATTAATAAAGATTTTGATTCCCGAGATTTAGCATTGAAAAGAGATTGCTAAAAAAAGATAGATAAAAAAAAGATAAAAATAAAAATAAAGAAAAGAACTTACATTCTCTTCTTAGCTTTTTTCTTTCCTTTGCGGCCGCGAGCCATGGTAGCTCGGCAGACATTTCCTTTACTGTCGATGAAGTAAAGATAACCAGGAACTTTTTTAACCCCGCACTTAGCGACAACTTCAACTCTTGCTTTGCCTTTCTTTCGTCCTGCTCTGCTCATAGGAGCCCTAGCAACGTGACCTTTCTTGTCTACGAAATAAAGGTAACCCTTAACTTTCTTAACACCTGTTTTTGAAATCATTTCAGCCATTCTATACCCACCTCTTTGTTTTTCGTAATTTGGCTACGCAAAAATATGCGTTTTTCTAGTCATAGAGATTTTATCATAGTATTTAAAGCTTTCTCTTTCTCGTCGGGAAACAATCAACCGAAGAATTTATATTCCTGAAAAAAGACATTTCCGTCAAAGAGTGTGATTGATGAAACCAAATTTACTGATCTTAGGAGCTTCCGGAGGCTTAGCTCATGCTGTTTTGCATTTTTTAGTTCATCATCGCAGCCTTTTCAACAAGCTGATTCTGCTCGATAAAAACAAAAAAGTGATCCATGACCAATATTTAGATCATCAAAGTCTCAAATACAAGTTTATTCATCGGGAATTGAAGCCGGAGCGAAAACTAGATTTCCTGGCTCTGCTCAAGAAACATAAAATCAACTTGGTCCTTGACCTTACTGATGCAGAATCAATTCCCCTGATTGAAGCCAGCAATGCTGCCGGCGTAGACTATATTAATACCGCCATCAATGACGAGATCAAGAACGATTCAGAATTAATGCAGGAAATCTTCTCCAAAAGAAAAGGCTGGAATAAAGCCCGGCACATTCTCTGTTCTGGTATGAACCCCGGGAATGTTAACATGTGGGTTCGCCACGGGGTAGAAAAATTCGGTAAGCCACAAGAAGTAATCCATTTTGAATACGACACTTCCATGAGCCGTAAAGCTAAAGCTCTAGTGACCTGGTCCATCCACGAATTTTTAGTCGAAGATGTCCGCGATCCCGGCGGCATCGTCTTGGGAAGAGACAAAGTAAAGCTGCTCTACCCTAATGCTTTAGCCCACCAAGTGGACATGAAACCTATCCTCAGCCCCATTCTCAAATTAAAACAATATCCTAAAGGATGTTTAGTATTGCACGAAGAAAACATGAGCATCGCCCACAAGTACGATATTCCCTCAAAATTCATCTATGCCTTCCATCCTAAAACCTTGGAAACGCTGATGAAGATTTACAAAAAAGAAAAGAATGTCCACAAAAAAGATCTGCAGTCCGGCGATAATCTTACTTCCGTCTTGGACGGCTCAGATAACATTGGAGTATTGCTGAAATATAAAAACAAAAAAGTGTACTACTTCAACAGTATCGCGAATACCTCAGTGATCGGGACCAATGCTACCTACACCCAGGTAACAGTCGGAGTCTTTGCCGCCTTATTTGTTTTATTATTTGACCGGCTCAAAAAAGGAACCTATTTTGTAGAAGACTTGTACCATACTCACCACAAATACTTTGTGTTTGACAACCTCAGGGTACAAGAATTTGTCTTCAACGGCAATAAATTAAAGAAATATACTCCTGAAGTGAAGTTGCAGCATAAGAACGGGCTAGGGCATTTATTTATTTAGGAGAATCTTACAATCTCGTCAAAACACTTTCTCTTCCCAGAATATCCTCAGCCATCAAGGCATCGTTGAGATTAATAACCCCTTTGGCAAACTTCTCTTGATCGTCAAATCCTACTCGCGGACAGCTGGTATTCACCCAGACATCGATAAAGTTAAAATTCTCCAGCTGATCGAAGGAAACGACATTGTCGATGAAATAATAAAATTTCTTGTTAGCATATCTTTTTTCCAAGGCTAAAGCGGGCCTGAACTGCTCCTGGCCGGGCTTGATAGTTACAATAACACCAATAGTTTTCGCAGTCAGGAATTTCATCAGTGAAGCGCGATATTTCAACAAAATCTTCTTGATATCTGCTACCCCCATCAAAGACATTTTCTTGGTCAAAGGATCATTGCAGACTATCTCTTTCATCTCATGCATATCTTTCTGAGCATACACCAAGGCTAAAGGATGAAACTTTCCATCACCGACATAGAGATAGCAATCAACAGCTTTAGAATCATCTCGGGACATATTCAAAGAATTGTGATAATTATCGCACCCCAGCAATTGCCCTTTAACATTGGTTCGATCAGCATGGGAAGTAGCCGCAGTAATATTATTTTCTGCCAGCTGTTTTCTCACCAGATCCAGATTGTTGACAAACTGTACTGAAGCATAGAGAGCAACAGTTTTGTATTTATTTTTTTTCAAATAAGCAAGAGTATCTTTTGATAATTCTACTGTTCCACTGAAAGGTGCATCTAAAAATAAAACGTCCATTTTCTACCAACCTACCTTTTTATTAAACTTATTATGGCCCCAGCTGATCAATAAATCAATACCTAACCGGCTCAATCCTAAGGGAATATCACAAGCGCCAAAATTACTTCCTAGCCAGATTAACACTCGAGCACCTGTTTCTTCTTCAATTTGATGGGTAATTTCCTGCGCATATGGTTTCATACCATCCGGTAGCTGAATGCAGATCGTTTTTGCCTTACTATCCTTGATCTTAGCGATAGCTTTTTCAACTTCGGGATTATAGAGCCTCATAACATAAGGTTTTACGAGGGTATTTTATATATATTTCGCAGGAAAATGATAATATGGACACCATCAAAAACTTCAGAGCTTATCGAAGTAAAAAACTGGAAAATATAGCTAGAATCATAGCCAAAACTGGAATCACCGCTAATCATCTTACCTTTCTCAGCTTCTGTTCAGGCCTCGGAGCAATCTATTTCCTGTTTAGCAATTATTATTTTTTCACACTCTTCGCAATGCTTCATCTGGTCTTCGATGGATTAGATGGAGTAATTGCCAGAATTACCAAACCAACCCTCGCCGGAAAATATTTTGATCTCCTTTCCGATAGTATCGTAACCTTCCTAATTATTGTAAAAGCAGGATATTACCTGCACGATTTTTATGCTTACCTCGCCGCAGCATTATTTATGTTAGCACTCCTTATCCATCTGAAATCAAAACTCCAAGCCTTTATGCTTTTCATGAGAACAGTTTCCCTTATTTTTCTAGTCATAATTACCCATCCTCTCTTTCCCTTCACCAGCACTTTTCTGATCATCGGATACCTAGGCGCCGGCGGAGTTTCTTTATACTCTTTATCCCGGCAATTGCAATGGTATATGAGAAAGAGATAAATTTAAGTATTTTCTTTGATTAACAACAACCATGACCGAAAAGGACTATTCAATCCACGACGTTTACCAAAGCATCGGAGAGAATGAAAATTTAAAGAAAGTTGTTGACCTTCTTAAAGAGGAAGGTTATCTTGGCAATGAAGAAAATGTTCTCAAATGGTGGTATGACTCTAATAATAAAAGATTAGGCAAAAGCCCAGATGAAGTCTGTAAAGAAGGAAGGCAAAAAGAACTAGAGGCAATACTTACAGATGCCCTCATTGGCGCTCAAGGCGGTTAGAATTCTAAAATTTATTTTTCTTAATCTTCAGCAAATAGCCAATGTT
>DATDUF010000029.1:0-12129 GCA_035290485.1 Candidatus Nanoarchaeia archaeon | reverse complement strand
TTCAAAGGAGAGACTGATGTTTTAGATACTTGGGCTACTTCTTCCGTCACCCCGGAAATTGCCAGTAACTGGGTCAGTAAAGGAGAATATGATTTCAGATATGAGGATAAACCATTTGATCTTCGGCCTCAGGCGCATGATATCATTCGAACTTGGCTGTTTTATACTATCGTAAAGAGCTATTACCATCATCAGCGTATCCCCTGGAAAAATGTAGTTATTTCTGGACATGCGCAAGATCCGCATGGACGCAAGATGTCCAAGTCTTTAGGGAATATTGTCGAGCCGCAGGAAATGATCCAGAAATATTCTGCTGATTCACTAAGGTTCTGGGCCGCAGGATCAAAATTAGGAGACGATTTACCCTTTCAAGATAAAGATTTATTGACCGGACAGAAATTCGTAACCAAATTATGGAATGCTTCTAAGTTCGCGCTGATGCACTTGGAAGATTATGATCCAACGAAAATCTCAGTTACAGAGGTATTTGACAAATGGTTGTTAAGTAAATTACATAAAGTGATCAAGGAAAGTACCACTTCCTTTGAGAATTACGAATATGCGAAAACCAAAGCAGAAGTAGAACAATTCTTTTGGCATACCTTCTGCGACAATTATCTAGAAATTGTCAAAGATCGCTTATACAATCCGCAAGTTCGTGGAGCTGAGCAGCGGAAAAGCGCACAATATGCATTATATCAAAGTTTGTTATCCATACTAAAGATGGCGGCACCGATCATGCCCCATATCACTGAAGAGATTTACCACTTGTACTTTGCCGATCGAGAAAAGAAAAAGAGCATCCATGTTTCCCTCTGGCCGTTGTTTGCTCCTAAATTAGTAGATGAGAAAGCAGAGCTGGCTGGCGATCTGGGTGTGGATATCATCAATGCCGTACGCAAATATAAATCAGAACAGCAGCTTTCCATGAAAGAAGGATTTACTCGACTGGTGTTAGGAAATGAAGATTTAGAATTCCGCGAGATGATCAAGAGCATGGAAGCGGATCTGAAAGCAGTCCTGAATGTAAAAGAGATTGTATTTGTAGGCGAGACCTCATTAGAGAGTGACAAATTTAATGTCAAGATAGGTTTAGTAAAATAATAATTTTCTTCATATTTACCCTTATCTTAGCGAAATATTTATAAGACAAATAAGCTCATTATGCGTAAAGGGCGTGATTTAACGTTCAAAACAAATACTGAGGTGTTTTATAATGGCAGCAGCAGCAAGTGTAGAAGGATATTGCGTAAAGTGTAAGTCAAAGCGACAAATGGCTGACGCAAAAGAAGTTTCCATGAAAGGAAAAGGCGGCGTCGTTCGAAGAGCTATGAAAGGAAAATGCTCCAAGTGCGGAACTACTATGTTCAGAATCATGGGCGCAAAGAAGTAATTTCTTTGTTTTTTCTTCTTATTTTATTTTTAGTTCTAAAAATTAGATATTAATTACTATGAATTTTATTTGCGTTTACGATAAACTTCAGGATTAACAGTAAATTTTGCTTTCCTTCCTTGCAGAACATCAATGATATTTTGTGCCGCTAATTCAGACATGGCTGTCCTGGCTTCAACTGTGGCAGAAGCAGTGTGCGGAGTAAGAATAACATTTTTTAGTTTGGTCAATCCCGGCGTTAAGCTGGGTTCATTTTCATAGACATCCAGTCCTGCTCCGGCAATGTGTTTTTTCTTTAGCGCGTCTACGAGTGCTTTTTCGTCAATGACTGGACCGCGGGAAGTATTGATCAAATAAGCGGTTTTTTTCATAAGCCGCAATTCTTCTTTGCTGATCAAATGTCGGGTGGAAGGAAGTAAAGGAACGTGCAAGGAAACAAAATCTGATTTCTTCAGCAGTTCTGGCAATGAAACGAATTTTGCCTGCAGTTCTTTTTCAAACTGCTTGTTGCGTTTGATATCATGATACAATACATTAACACCCATGCCTTTACGAGCTCGTTCCGCCACGCCAGCGCCAATTCTGCCTAAGCCGATGATGCCGATGGTTTTTCCTTCTAATTCTGTACCGAGCAGCTGCATCGGTTCCCAGCGTTTGTATTTACCGGCGCGGACATATTGATCTGCTTCCGCAATGCGCTTGCAGAGAGCTAATAACAAAGCAAAAGTATGTTCTGCCACCGCGTTTTCCAGCACGCCAGGAGTATTGCATACAGGAATTCCATTAGCAGTAGCAGCTTTAACATCAACATTATCATAGCCGACGGCATAATTAGAAACCACTTTCAGATTAGGATTGGCCTTGAACACTTCGCTATCAATTTTCTCGGTAAGTAAGGACAGAAGCGCATCGCAGTGCTTGACTTCCTTCAGAAGCTCCTTTCGAGGTATGGCTTGGTCTTTATTATAGACTTTAACTAAGAAATGTCTCCTCAGCAAGAGTATTCCTTTTTTAGGGATCTGTCTGGTCACAAACACCTTCTTTTTTTGCATGCTGAAGAAGAGAAGAAGATGATATTTAAATTTTCTTTATGATTAGTGAAGGACAACGTTTATTAAGTTAAAATTCTTGCTTAGCTAAAAGAGGTGCAGCGTTATGCCAGGAAATGATTTGTCCTATTATCATAAGTTAAAGAAAGAGTTTCTCCGAGAAAGACAAGTAGATCTAGAAAATATTGGATACAGCATGGCCTGCGGGATAGGCCAATTAGAAGGAAAAATTGCCCTTGCGGTACGGATACAGCCCTTACCCGGAAGTCCTGATCCTATTCAGGATGATTTACTTGCAAAAATAAAAAACGAAATCTTAACCGACAATTACCAAGGCGTTCCATTAGAAATACAATACGTAGGAATAATTAGTATTGGCTTACCAAAAAAATGAAAACATTCGATTTAATAGTCATCGGTTCCGGTGCAGGGTTGAATGTAGCAGCAGGAGCAGCTGAACAGGGATTAAAAGTAGCGATCGTCGAAGAAGGTCCTCTGGGCGGAACCTGCTTGAATCGCGGCTGCATTCCTTCTAAGATCGTGATCCATGCTGCCGAAGTGGCGGAAATGATTCATCGCGCTGCAGAATTTGGTTTAAGTGCTTCTATCAACAAGGTAAATTTCAAGCAAGTAACGGACCGGGCCAACCATACAGTTGATGGAGATTCTCACGCTATCGAAAAAAATATTCGTGCTGATAAAACCCCAGCATTGTTCAAAGGCCGAGGAAAATTTGTAGGCAAATATATCCTAGAAGTAAACGGCGAAAAAATCAAAGGAAAAAAAATTCTTATTGCTGCTGGGGCAAGACCTTTGATTCCACCCATTCCAGGATTAGATAAAGTTCCTTATATGACCAGCACCGAAGCCTTACGGCAGACAGTACTGCCTAAAAGCATGATTATCATTGGCGGAGGGTACATCGCCGTGGAATTAGGTTTCTTTTATGCAGAGCTAGGAACAAAAATAACCATTCTGCAACGCAATACCGCTTTAGTTCCCAGAGAAGATAAAGAGGTTGCAAATCTCATTACTAATCTCTGGAAGAAAAAGTATACTGTGCTTACCAATGTTGAGGTTGTAAAAGTAGAAAAGCAAGGCCGGGAAATTGCCGTTACCGTAAAAGCAGGGAACAGTACTAAGGAAATCACTGCTGAAAAATTACTGGTAGCGACAGGAGTTAAACCAAACAGTGATACTTTACAATTAGACAAGACGGGCGTAAAAGTTAATGATAAAGGATTTATCTCAGTCAATAAATTTATGGAAACGAATGTCAAGAACATCTGGGCCTTGGGGGATATTGCCGGCGTGTATTTGTTCAGACACAATGCTAATCTAGAAGCAGAATATGTCTTAGACAATGTCTTGGGGACAAAAAAAGCGGTTGATTATTATCCTATGCCTCACGCAGTATTTACTTCACCGCAAATTGCCGGAGTTGGATTAACGGAACAGGAAGCGCAGGAGCAAAAGAAAAAATATGTAGTTGGGAAAGCATACTACAAAGATACCGGAAAAGGATTTGCCCTCGGCGAGAAGGATGGCTTTGTGAAATTTATTGTTGATACAAAAAGCAAGGAAATTTTAGGCTGCCACATCATCGGTCCAGAAGCTTCAGTATTGCTACATGAAATTTGTGTTGCCATGAAAGCAGGAAAGAGTAAAGCGCTGGATTTGTTACGAGAAACAGTGCATGTACATCCTTCCTTGAATGAGGTAGTACAGCGAGCGGCATTGGATGTGCCGGTGTAAATAACGAAGAAATTCTCACAATATCTTATTCTGAATCAATTGATTATAAAAGGAGATATTGATCATTTCTTCCTGGACATCTAGAGTGAACCTGGTAATATCACCAAGGTAATTACGAATAGTAGTGTCTTTTATGGCGGAAAGAAGTATTCTCGTTTTATGTGAATTTTGTTCATTCATTTTTTTAAAAATATCAACGCAACCAGGGATTTGTATGAAATAGGTCATGGTTCGATTAAGTTCAGTCCTAATCATTTGTAATATCTCTGAGTGTTCAAGATTTATCTTTTTGTCAAATACATATTCTGAGAGATTGTTGATATTATCGGCAATATTTTCCAACCTTTTACCGATCAGAAAATAAGAGGGAATAAAGGATATGTTCTTGATATTAGAAGAATGAAGAATGTTGGAATCAATCAAAGACAAGGATACTATTTTCGCGATTAAATGATATAGCCTATCGATTTCTGTTTCATTCATCTTTATTTCGCTTAAATTAAATTGGCTTATAATATTAGAAAGAGATAAATCCAGGATCAGACCGATCCTATAAATTATTTGAAAGATATCTAGCTTTGATTTATCTATCAACACTTTGATAATGATTTTCTGCTGATCTTCCCGGATTATTTCCGTACCGCTCATATTGGACAATGTTTTCCTAATCTTGGCCTTCACTTCTTTAGACAACTCTTTCTTAGAGAACAAGGTGATATTCTCAATTCCTAGATAATAAATGGCAAATAGAATCTGGTCGATAGTATGGGCATACTCATCAACATTTAAAGAAATTTCATTAGGTTTGCTTTCTTTAATAGAGTAAGGAGAGAGTACTAAAGTCCTATCGTTCCTCTCATAAAGTAAAATTTCTTCTTTCTCTTTGAGTTTATTTTTTTGGACCCATTCCTTGGGCAAAGATACCGAATAAGTGGCACCAGCAATTAACTGTATTTTTCGTTTATGCACAATATCCGGTGAGACTTAAACTATATAAAATCTTCCACTCACTATATAGCGTTCATAGGGTAGGTATATAACCTATTCTTGCTGCATCTGTTCAAAAAGATTTACGAGGTGCTATCATGAAAAAGTACATTTTAGCTTTGTTATTGGGCTTAATTATTGTAACCGCTGGATGTTCTACTCAGCAAGAAGTTACCGGAGCAGCAGTAGGAGAAACAGTAAAAATCAGGGAGAGTTTAGAGATTAAAGGATCAGATACTATGGTGCAAGTGGTTTCCGCTTTAGCAGAAGAATATTCTCGACAAGATACTCGAGCCAGAATGACGGTTACCGGCGGTGGTTCAGGAACAGGAATTGCTGCATTAATTAATGGAGAAGCTGACATTGCCGATTCTTCCCGAGCCATGAAAGAAAAGGAAATAACCGAAGCTAAGGAAAGAGGAATAACTCCTTATGAATTTATTATTGCCAGAGACATGTTATCAGTAGTCGTAAATGAGGATAACCCCATTTCAGAATTAACTTTTGAACAGATCAGCAGTATTTTCAAAGGAGAAACAACTAATTGGAAAGAAGTCGGAGGTAATGATCAGAAAATTACTCTGTACGGTCGGCAAAGCACTTCCGGAACCTATGTCTTCTTTATGGAAGATGTGGTAAAAGGAGATTACTCTCAGAAGATGAGAAATTTGGAAGGAAGCCAGGCCATTGTGGAAGCAGTTAAGCAGGATGAAAACGGTGTCGGATATGATGGATTAGGGTATGTAGTTGATGATGAAGGTAAAATAATCAGCGGTATAAAAGCCATCAAAGTAGCAAGAGACCAAAACTCAGAATACATCTCACCACTTGATGCATCCAAGCAAGCAAAATATCCTATCTCCAGGTTATTATACCAATATTTTGCTAAAAAACCGGAACAAGGTTCTGCTCTTTACAACTTTCTTCGCTTTGAGTTAAGTGAAAAAGGTCAGGACATAGTCACTAAATCTGGATTCCTACCCATTACGGTAACGGAAAAGAAGCTCAATGAACAGCGATTAGGTTAAGAGATAGTATGAGTAGTTGTAAAAACCTAAAAGAAAAAATAATTAGCGTTATTTTTTCTGCAACTGGAGCAATTGCGTTACTCACCTTAATGGGTATTTTTATTTTTCTTTTTACTACCGGGATAAAAGCTTTTAGTCATCTTTCTCCAGGAGAATTTTTTGCAGGAAGAGAATGGAATCCCGCTGCATATCAAGATCCAAAGTGGGGTATTCTAAGCTTACTAATTTCAACCGCAATGATCACTCTCGGCTCTCTGATAATAGCAATTCCTTTAGGGATAGCTGCAGCAATTTATTTGTCAGAAATAGCCAGACCTAGTATACGAGAGGTTGTAAAACCAGTTATTGAAATGATTGCCGGCGTTCCTTCCGTGGTATTAGGGTTGTTAGGAGTTTTATTTCTTGCGCCGGCAATTGCTGATCTCTTCAATCTTAGTTCGGGCCTTAATGCCTTTACTTCTTCCATTATCGTAGGGATTATGGTTTTACCAACTATTATCAGTATTTCCGAAGATGTTTTGCGTTCACTGCCAAAAGAATTTAGGGAGGCAGGTTTAGCTTTAGGAGCAACAAAATGGCAAATGATCCGCATGACCTTACTTCCTGCAGGGCTCTCGGGATTAGCTGCTGCAACTTTATTAGGATTAGGCAGAGCCATCGGTGAAACCATGGTAGTCTTAATGGTGGCTGGCAACTCACGAGCCATGCCTACTTCTTTTTTTGATCCCATCCGGCCTATCACTGCTAACATCGCCATAGAAATAAAAGAAGTAGTTAAAGATAGCCTCCATTACCAAACTTTATTTGCCATGGGTTTAGTATTGTTTGGGCTAACTTTTCTAATCAACTTCATTTCAGACTTAATCATCCAAAAACAAGTACGAAAATACCAATGGTAAAAACCGAAATGATAAGTGAAAATAGCAAACAGAATATTGTGTTTATGATAACTAGAGCAGCTACATTTTTCTCTGTAGTGGTGTTGTTTTTAGTATTCATGTTCGTTTTTATGGAAGGTGCAGCAGTGATTAATATTAATTTTTTAACTAAAATGTGGTCGCACAGCGATATCAGACAAGGTGGCATCTTCCCAGCACTCGTAGGATCAGTCTTTCTGGGGATGGGGGTAGCCATAGTCTCTATTCCTATTGGCATAGGCACTGCGATTTATCTTAATGAATATGCAAAAAATAATTTATTTACAAGATCAATTAAACTGGCAATCAGAAATCTAGCCGGCATCCCTTCCATAATCTATGGGTTATTTGGTTTATCTTTTTTTGTATTGTTCTTGCAGCTGGGAACTTCGCTCGTAGCTGCGTCACTAACTCTGGGAGTGATGACCTTGCCTTGGATAATTACCGCCAGTGAAGAAGCGTTGAAAGCAGTTCCACTTTCCTTCCGGGAAGGAAGCTATGCCCTGGGAGCTTCAAAATGGCAGACCATTCGGGGAAATGTGTTGCCACATTCGTGGAGTGGAATGCTTACTGGATCAATATTAGGGATATCCCGAGCGATGGGAGAAACTGCGCCAATCATTGTGGTAGGCGCAACTTTTTTCATGAGTTATTTACCAACTTCTCCTTTTGACAAATTTATGGCTTTACCCTACCATACTTTTATTTTGGCTACTCAGCATTCCAGCCAATATGCTCGAGGATATGCTCTGGGAACTGCCCTAGTATTAATCTGTCTTACTTTCATTCTCAATTTAGGTGTTTTCATAATCAGATACAAATTACGAAAGAAAAAAGAGTGGTGAAAATGACGACAGAAAAAGTAAAAATTAACTTTGAAAAATTTAATTGTTGGTATGCAGAAAAACGAATATTGTTTGATATCAACCTAAAAATACACCCAAACAATATTACCGCTCTGATTGGCCCTTCTGGTTGTGGAAAATCAACTTTGCTGAGGTGTATCAATAGAATGAATGATCTCATCACTAACTGCAAAGTACAAGGTAGAGCTTATTATGACAAGATTCTCATTCATGATCAAAGCACCGACGTGGTTGCACTCAGAAAAAAAATAGGAATGGTTTTCCAAAAACCGAATCCTTTTCCTATGTCTATCTTTGATAATGTTGCTTATGGGTTACGAGTACAAAATATAAAAGATAAGCATACGCTGCAGAAAATAGTACAACAAAGTCTGGAGAAGGCTGAACTATGGAACGAAGTTAAAGACAGATTACATCTTCCCGCATTTAAACTGTCTGGGGGACAACAGCAAAGACTTTGCATCGCCAGAGCATTAGCGGTTAAACCAGACATATTATTACTCGATGAACCGTGCTCCGCCCTTGATCCGATTGCTACCGCAAAGATAGAAACATTACTACAAAAATTAAAAGAAGAAATGACAGTTATAATTGTCACCCATAACATGCAGCAGGCAAAAAGGATTTCTGATTACACTTGCTATTTACTGAACGGAAAGGTAATAGAATACTCCCCAACGCAAGAAATATTCAACCATCCAAAACATACACTAACCAGAGAATACCTAAACGGAGAATTTGGCTGAGGATAATAACTGACAAATTTAACTTAAAAATAAGAAAAAACAGTGAAAATATTTTTTATAAACTTCTAAATACATTCACAACAGCTTATGCACTTGCTGCATTGAGGACACATATCATCCTTATCAACTTCTTCTCCACAATGTGGGCATTCTTTCATATTCATTTTTTCACCCCTGGGATTAAAATTTTGCTAACAAGAGAATTGGAAATATATAAAGTTTTTTGTTACTCCGTTATTCTCCTTCCTTACAACCACACTTAGAAACTTTTTCTTTGCATCCTTTGCAAATCACGCACAAGGGGCAATGTGAAAATGCAGCTAACTTAAACGCGTCATAGCCGCATTTGATGCAAGCGAATCCTTTTTTTACAGAAGATTTGGGTTTTTTTGTTTTCATTTTTTCATCTTCACGGCAGCGCGAACTGCTTTGACGATATCATCTGCAGTCAAGCCAAAGACTTTGAATAATTCTTCCGGATTTCCTGATTCACCAAATCGATCCTTAACGCCCACTCGTTTAATGGGAACAGGATAATTCTCGCCCATAAACTCCGCAACAGCACCGGCCAAACCGCCCTGCCATTGATGCTCTTCCGCAGTTACCATGCAGCCAGTTACCTTGGCAGCTTTAATTAAAGTTGATCCGTCTAATGGTTTAACCGTATGACAATTCAAGACTTGGCAATCAATTTCTTTTTCCAGTTTTTTAGCAGCAAGTAAGGCTTCATAGACTAATGGGCCATTCGCCACAATAGTGCAATCTTTTCCAGATCTGAACTCTTCTATACGACCAACTTTGAAAGGAGTCTTATCGGTAGTAATGGAAGGGTAATCTGCTCGACCAAAGCGAAGATATACTGGCCCCGGAGTTTCTGCGGCAGCGATAGTTGCTTTTTCACATTCAACATCATCGCAGGGGACAATTACGGTCATGCCTGGTTGTAATCTCATCAGTCCAACGTCTTCAAGCGCTTGATGCGTTGCTCCATCCGGACCGACAGAAATTCCGGCATGCGCCCCGGCAATCTTGACATTGATTTCTTTTCCTGGCTTGCTTTCCCAGCTATTGTAACTGATAGTAGTTCTGATCTGCTCATTATTTCTTCCCGGACTAAAGGCAGCATACGAAGACATGAAGGCTATTTTTCCTGCTGCAGCCATGCCGGAAGCAAGAGAAGCCATATTTTGTTCTGCTACACCAACTTGCACATAGCGATCAGGAAATTTTTTCTGGAACCATTCGCTTCTGGTTGATTCAGATAAGTCTGCGCAAAGTACTACCACATTTTTATTTTTCTCTCCCGCCTTGACTAAACCTTTGCCATAACCGTCTCTGGTTTTAGTTCGCTTTACTTCTTGATACAAATTAGATACCAAGTATGATTTTTGATTTATTGATCCCATTTTATTTTTTGTTAGTTTTATTTCTAATCTCGATTCTTTACAATATTTTCCCGCCAGACTTTCAATTCGGCAAGTGCAACTTTGGCTTGTTCTGCCGTCGGCGGTTTGCCATGCCATTCATAATCATTTTCCATGAAACTCACACCCTTGCCAGGAATATTGTGAGCCATGATTAAAGTTGGTTTTTCAAAGATTGTGGCTGCTTCATGACAGGCATCGATCACTGCTTGAATATTATTTGCATCAATTTCGATCACGTGCCAGTTGAAGGCGCGGTATTTATCTGCCAATGGCTCCAGGGGCATAATATCTTCAGTAAACCCGTCAATCTGGATGTTATTTCGATCAATGAAGGCAGTCAGATTATGTAATTTGTTTTTTCCGGCAAACATCGCTGCTTCCCAGGTCTGGCCAGCTTCTTGTTCTCCATCGCTCATCAAACAGTAGACACGATTCTTTTTTCTGTCCATGCGCAAAGCATAAGCCATGCCGGCAGCCTGGCTTAACCCTGAACCTAAAGGGCCGGAAGTTGTTTCCAAGCCAGGAAGAGAAGTTCGATGCGGATGTCCTTGCAATCTCGTTCCGAAGTGGCGCAGGGTATGAAGCTCTTTTCGAGGAAAATATCCGACATTGGCCATAGTTGAGTAGAGAACCGGACAAATATGCCCGTTTGATAAAACAACTCGATCGCGTTCTTCCCAGAAAGGAAATTTGGGATTGTGTTTAATGACATTGAAATAAAGTGCTGTGAAAACATCAGCCATGCCTAAGGGCCCGGCAGTATGTCCAGAACCTGCTGAGACTAATGCTTCAATTAAATCCTGTCTGATTTGATTAGCCAGCAGTTTAAGCTGTTTAAGATCAGTTACTTTACTTACTGCTTTGATAGTTACCATAGGCCTCTTTTACTCTAGAATAAACAAAAAAGAGTTAATAAATGTTTGCGAGGTTAACAGAATTCACAAACCTTTCCTTTTTTCATTACCTTACCTTTTTTAGAACCTGCTTTCTTTGCTTTTTTGACTGCTTTCTTCTTGGCCATACGATCACCTCAATCCTAATGAGAAGGTAATTCGGATTTATAAAACTGTTTATAGGCTATGACGGAAAGGATCAAGGAAGTTGTCACTAAAACATGAACTACTGTACAGAAAGGGCAGAAAGTGCTAAGTAAAAATTCTATGTAGATAAAATAAAAAACTGATAATAATCCTACAATATTCCACCACACTAATTTAGATATCATTTTCTGATTAGTAAAAGAAATCCAAGACAATACTCCTGAAACAATAAACCAAATCAACCCATAAATCGCTACGGGAATACCAAAAATAGTGGAATATATGCCTGAGTTGACCACCGTACAGGAAATAGAAGCAGTTATATCGCAGACACTTCCATCTAGGGAGGGGTAATAATGATTGTAAGTTAAATATGACGAAGTGATTAATCCCATTATACTCAAAATTAAGATAGCGATAGTAAAATGCTTTCTTTGCATGAATCTTTAGAGATTGGAGATTTAATAAAGCTTTTCACAAATATTATAAAGAAATAAATTAATCTCTTGTTATCAAAGAGGTATTATATGGCAACTGTCAAGATCTATACGACCCCAACCTGTCCCTGGTGTCATAAAGCAAAAGAATGGATGAAGGAGAAAAAGATTTCTTTTACTAATTATAATGTTGTTAAGGATGAGAAAGCGAGGAAAAAAATGATGGAAATTTCCGGGCAGATGGGCGTTCCAGTCTTGGAGATCGGAAAGGAAGTTATCGTCGGCTTTGATCCTAAAGCGATTGAGAAAGCTCTGAAAAAGAAGAAATAATTACTCTTTTTTGGCGTAATAGCGGACTACAGTTGAATGCCGGTATTGACATCGTCTTCTAAATTCCAGTTCTTCAGTCATATCCAGGACGCGGTAACCTACGACATCGTCAAGGGAAAAGCCTTGCTGCTGCAGCATTTTTGCACCGATATTA
>DATDUF010000028.1:0-14300 GCA_035290485.1 Candidatus Nanoarchaeia archaeon | reverse complement strand
AATAAATCTTTAACAGAATGAATTTGTTCTACGACTTGGTCCTGCTTACTGCAGTAAGGACAGGTGGTTCCTAAGGCTTTAAATTTATACTTACAGCGGCCACAGAAATATTCTCTTTTCACTTGCGGTTTCTGCTGCTTGATTAATCCTAAGTCTCGGTTGATGCTGTAACAGCCGCGGCAGCGGTAAAGCATTTCCCGCGAGGCGCCAGTGCTGGCAAAAGTATCTAATTTGTTGACAGATCTCCCGCAATCAGAACACTGCACTTGGCTATTAGAAAGCATCATTTTGAGCTAGAGTAAGCACTAATATAAAAAGTTGTGTTACCCCTGCCCTTCGGTACGAAAATTTATATACAATACTTTCCTTCTGATCTTATGCATAAGCATGTCCGCAGGCTGAAGGTTGTGCTGATAGTCATGGTGGTAGCCTTGTTTTTTTTGCTTATTTCAAAAAGTACTTTAGTGCGCAATTCTTTCAGCGACCCAGCTGCACTCCGTTCTTTTGTCTTCGGTTTCGGAATCCTCGCTCCTTTAGCGATCATTTTTCTACAGATGTTTCTGGCAGCGGTCCCCATCATCCCTTCAGAAATCACGACCATCGCGGCTGGTTTCATCTTTGGTCCGATTTTAGGCATAGCTTACAGTATCATCGGAGCTTTCTTAGGTTCGTATCTGGTCTTTTTGGCGGCGCGCAATTATGGAAAGAGAATGGTTGAACTGTTCTTCACCAAGAAAGATGTGGTGCATTTTAACCTCTTCTTTAAGCAGCGGGGCTTGTGGGCTTTATTTGTGGCTAGAGTGGCACCGTTTTTTCCCAATGATGTGATAAGTTTCGCTGCCGGGCTGACTTCTATGAAATCCTGGCAATTCAACATTGTCTCTACTTTTGGGTATATGGTAGAAGTAGTATTGTTAGCTTCCTTTGGGGCGGAATTATCCCATGGAAGAGTGAGCGTTCCGGTTTTGATCATCGGCATCTTCATCGTCTTGTTGTTACTGATAAGTCTATTCAAACATACCATTCGAAAGTTACTTATAAAAGACTTGTTTTTGTTAGAGAAGGAAGGCAAAAATGCAGAAAGATTCATCGAAAAAGAATTCCGCAAAATTTGATCTAAAACTAGTTTTGCAGAAGATAAAACCTGGTAAAGATGAACAAAAGAAGTTCAGCACAGCTACTGCTTCTTTTTTGAAATCGCTTAATGCTGCACTTGGTAAAGATGGAACCGCTATCTTAGGTGGCAGCGGAGCAAAAGGAACCTGGCTTTCCGGAAATCATGATGTTGATGTTTTTGTCTTGTTTGATTATAAGAAATATGTCGATAGATCAGCGGAATTGTCAGCATTGCTGGAAGCAGCATTACAGAAAGCTTTTCCGAAGATAAGTATAGAACGTCTGCATGGCAGTCGGGATTATTTTCAATTATGGTATCAAGGATTGATGTTTGAAATAGTCCCGATCATTAAAATTAGCAAAGCAGAACAGGCGCGCAATATCACGGACATTTCGCCGTTACATTCAGCCTGGGTCAATAAAAATGCAGCAAAAATAAAAGATGAGATCCGCTTGCTGAAACAATTCTGTAAAGCCAATAATCTGTACGGCGCAGAATCATACATCGGCGGCTTTAGCGGTTATGTGTTAGAGATTTTAACGGCTCAGTATGGCTCATTTGAAAAGGTATTGAAAGCCACGCAAAGGTGGAAAGAGAAGGACGTAGTAGATCCTTCTAAATTTTATCCTACTAAAGAGCTGGCCTTATTTCATATTAACACTTCTAAATTACAATCGCCGCTGATTGTAGTCGATCCGGTCGATAAGAGCAGGAATGCAGCCGCCGCGTTGTCGATGGAGAAATTTTTACTGTTTAAGGAAACGGCTAAAAAGTATTTACATAAACCGGCGGCAGAATATTTTGTCAAGGAAAAAATTACTGTTGCGTCATTGCGGGAGAAGTATAAAGGCAAAGGAACTTTGTTGCTGGTCACAGTAACACCTACCGAAGGCAAGGAAGATGCAGTTGGCGCTAAATTATTGAAAGTCTTTGAATTGCTGCGTGGAAGGTTACAGAAGTTTGAACTGCTGCAATCCGGCTGGACCTGGAATCGCGGAGAGGATGCGCTGTTTTACTTTGTGGCCAAGAAAAAAGAACTGCCGGAATTTGAAATTCATGACGGGCCGCCGTTGAAGTTGAAAGAATTCGTGGAAGATTTCAAGAGAAAAAAGAAAAATACTTTTATTGAAGGCGGAAGAATTAAAGCGAAAGTGAAAGTGGAACATCCGCAGCTGAAAGATTTTGCCAATGAATTATTGAAAGATGCCTATGTGAAAGAAAAAGTAAAGGGAATTAAGAAAATGGATGTGGTTTGAAGCAAAAGACTTTAAGAATTAGATCTGAAATCCATTACGCCCTGCTCGCTCTGACTTGTTTCTTTTTCCTGTTGTGATGCACTGTAGTAAACAGTTGAGATTTAGTCACAAATCTCAGCGATCGGGCTACAATTCTAATGATTCTGGCAAATTTGGCGCTTTTAGAGAAGGCTTTGGCTTCTTTACTTGCTTCGACGGTTTCATGTAGCACAGCCTGTCCTAGAGTGATACGTTCGGTAACCACAATGGCTCTATAGATTGATTCGACGAAATTAAAAACTAGCACGAACGGAAATACGGCCAGAATATCCAGCCAGTAATTCTGGAAGAAGAACTTGACGCTTTTGGCTTTCTTGGCTAAGAAGATCAAGTCGATGATGAATACAGTAACTACCAAAGCATCGGCTATTTTGAGAATTAATTCGACGGTGTGATTTTCAATGTGCACAAATAATTCAAGGATAATGATAGCTAGTAATACAATTAAGGCTGGAGTGATCAGTTTAGAGTTATAATGCTCCACTTTTTCCCAGAATTTGTTCATACTGCTGTGATAACTTTGGAATTTTTAAATGATTCTCTTACTGATATTAACCTATTTTTATTTCTCTACAGTAAAAACAGTTATTTTCTGCACCCCAAAAGTATAAATATCCCTTCATATTTTCAGCGAGTATGGTGGATGATTTACGTATACAATGCGGGGTCTGTAGTGCTTTTGCTCCAGCGAGCCAATTTAAGTTGCATTACAAATTTAAGAAGGTCGTCTGTCCCAGCTGTGCCAGCGGTAAGACCGAAATGGAAGAACGAAAAAAGGCAGCTGCAGTAGCTACTGAGCAAGCGCAGCCTAAAAAGCCAGCCGGATGGGATAAGGAAGATGAATATCTGGAACGCATGGCCAGAGTAAAGCAGCATGATTTAAGGCCGCAAGTGGAAAAGATTCCCGGTACGACTTTAGTCAAATTTACTTGTCAACACTGTAAGTATCCTTTCAAGTATGATCCTTACCGCAAAATGCCCAATGCTTGCCCCTACTGTAATGGTAATGTTCCTAACTTAAAATCATTTACTTGATACATTCTTGTTAAGCAATAGGTGTTTGAATTGGAAACGAAATTATCTACAGAGCAGTTGGCTGAGTTTTATGATCGAGGTTATGTTTTTCTTCCCCAGGTTTTTTCTACGCAGGAAGTTGCCGGAATAGGAAAAGCTATCGATTCTTTGCAAGAAAAAGCGCAAGGGCTGGAAGGAGAAGTTGAAAAATATGGAAGTAAATTTGTGGTGCAAGAGGGATTGCTGGAACGTGTAGTCTGGGCTGGGGGCGCGGAACCGGTGTTATTAAAGTATGGCAGAGATCCAAAAATTACTTCTCTCGCCGCTCAAATTTTGCGCAGCAAGCACGCCGAGCATTTGATCAATCAGGTTCATCTTAAACTTCCCGGTGGTGGCTTTTACAGCTGGCATCAGGACAGCACACATCGGGGTTATGACAACTACAATCATTGGGTGGATATCAATGGAACGGGGAGTTATGTGCAGATCATCACCGCCATTGATGAAGCAACGCTGGAGAATGGCCCGTTATTAGTCATCCCGCACAGCTGCAGAAAAGGACATCTTAACCTTCCTTATGATAAAAAGGATAAAACTAAACAGACGTTGTCAGACAAATTTAATCCTGCTGAGGCGGTTCCGCTGTTGATGAAACCAGGAGATGTAGTAGCTTTTGGTCCTTATACAATCCATGGAAGTGAAATTAATAATTCTGATCAGCCCCGAAGAGCTTTCATCAATGGGTATGCCTCTTCCGGAGCTAATGGCAAAGAATATCCTGGGCCGAAAACACATATAGAACGATTTGTAAGATTAGTTAGTTTTGAAGAATTAAATAAGAGATAGTCAAAAAATTAAAATAAAAAAGAATTAAATTATAGATGTATACTTTGAATTAGAAAAATTAGTAATTACTTTTTCTTTTCTTGTAACATTCTCTGCAGAAAACTGGTTTTCCTTCAGTAGGCTTGAATGGTACTTCGCATTCTTGCTTACATTCAGAACAGGTTGCTTTATGCATTTCGCGTGGGCCAAAGTTATTACTTCTTTGGAATCCGCCGCCGTTACCGTTGCGGTTAAATCTGTCCATTGTTTTATTTCCTCCTATATAACATATCTAAGAACTTTCATTCTCGATATGTACTAAATATAAAAATAGGCTATTTCTTTATAAACCTTCTTCTCCTGGATTTTGGTTCACTTACCTTCAAACTGCTGCTTCTCAGTAGATTCTTCCAAAGCAATGGTAGAGTTACTTCCTCCAGAAATAACCTTGCTGACTTCATCAAAGTAGCCTGTCCCAACTTCCCGCTGGTGTTTGGTAGCGGTGTAGCCATTTTGTTCAGAAGCAAATTCTGCTTGCTGCAGCTTAGAATAGGCAGCCATACCATGTTCTCTGTACATTTGCGCTAATTCAAACATACTGTGATTCAAAGAATGGAATCCGGCTAAGGTCACGAACTGAAATTTATAGCCCATCGAGCCTAACTCACGTTGGAATTTTTCGATGGTTTCGTCAGGAAGTTTTTTCTTCCAGTTAAAAGAGGGAGAACAATTATAAGCTAATAATTTTCCTGGAAATTCTTTATGTATTCCTTCTGCAAATTTTTTAGCCTGTTCTAAATCGGGAGTAGAAGTTTCCATCCAAAGCAGATCGGCATATGGAGCATAGGCAAGCCCTCGAGAGATACATCGTTCTAAGGAAGTTCCTTCCTTGAAATAATAAAATCCTTCCGAAGTTCGTTCTCCGGTAAGATAGGGTTTATCTCGGTCATGAATATCAGAAGTAATTAGCTTAGCGCTTTCAGCGTCAGTTCTAGCTACTAAAAGAGTTGGTACATCACAGACATCTGCTGCTAATCTGGCCGCAGTCAAGGTGCGGATAAATTGGTTTACTGGAACCAGAACTTTTCCGCCCATGTGCCCGCATTTTTTTTCCGAAGCGAGTTGATCTTCAAAATGCACGCCGGCTGCGCCTGCTTCGATCATTCCTTTCATCAGTTCGAAGGCATTTAATGGCCCGCCAAAACCTGCCTCGGCATCAGCAATGATAGGCGCATACCAGTTTCGTTTGGCGCCGCCTTCTGCGCACTCGATTTGATCTGCCCGCTGCAAGGCTTGATTAATACGTTGAACTAACATGGGAACGCTGTTGGCGGGATATAAACTTTGATCGGGATACATTTGCCCGGAAAGATTGGCATCGGCAGCGCATTGCCAGCCGCTGACATAAATTGCTTCTAGTCCAGAACGTACTTGCTGCATGGCTTGGTTTCCGGTTAAAGCGCCTAGGGCGTGAACATAATCTCTTTCATGTAACAAGTTCCATAATTTTTCTGCTCCAGATCGAGCTAGTGAGTGTTCAATGTGAATAGATCCACGCAAGCGTTTAACATCATTTTCTGAATATGATCTGACAATTCCTTCCCAGCGGTTATTCATTTTATTTTCCCTCCCTAATAATATGGTCATATGCACTTAAAGTTAAAAAATTATCAAAGGAATTTTTTTCAACTAGATGTGAAAATAAACTTACTGCTTCAGGGAATCTAGTTTTGGTACAAGTCATATAAGCATCAACGCCAACTTCAGTCATAATTTCTGCAATTACCTCGCCAGCTGCTTTATTGTAGCAATCTTTAGTGCATAATTTTCCGTCTTGGAAAGCAACGCGATTATACAAGGCCTGCCAAACCTGGGCTCGAGAAATTTCTGCGGTGGCGGCATCTTCCATCTTTCCTTCTAAAGGCACACAGCCCACGCCGCGCAGCCAGGATTCTATATATTGAATTCCAATCCGAATGTTTTTCTTAAATCCTTCATAGGTTAAGGTTCCCTGCGGAACTTGCACTAAGTCTGATTCAGTAACTTGTATTTCTTCACGCAACTGGTAAAGTTGATTATCCTGATTATTCATCCCTTTCTCAAATATTTCTCGGGCTAAAGGCACTAAACCGGGATGGGCAATCCAAGTTCCATCATGGCCTGCAGCTACTTCACGTTCTTTATCTGCTCTTACTTTTTCCATAGCAATTAGATTTTTTTCCGGATCTTTCAAGGGAATTTGCGCGGCCATACCACCCATGGCATAAGCTCCGCGTTTGTGGCAGGTTTGAATCAATAATTCAACATATGATTGCATGTTAGGCTGAGTCATAGTAACTTCATCGCGATCCGGTACAATTTTATCAGGATGATTCTGCAAAGTTTTGATGTAACTGAAGATGTAATCCCAGCGTCCGCAATTTAATCCAGAAATATGGTCTTTCAATTCATAGAGAATTTCTTCCATCTGGAAGGCTGCGGGTAAAGTTTCAATAAGCACGGTAGCCCGAAGAGTGCCTTCTCTGATTCCTAGCTTATGCTGTGCTTTCTGAAATACATTATTCCATAATTTTGCTTCAAGATGGCTTTCCATTTTTGGTAAATAAAAAGCAGGAGTTGCATCTTGATGAAGTAATTCCCGTGCATTATGATAAAAGAATAATCCAAAATCAAACAAGGATCCCGGAATGGGTTTTCCATCAAATAAAACATGTTTCTCATCCAGGTGCCAGCCGCGGGGACGGACTAACAGGGTTGCTACTGTATCGTTCAATTGATAGGTTTTATTTTTTTCATGGTGGGTTAGGCTTCCGGTTATTGCCTCCATCAAGTTGGTTTGGCCATTCATCAGATTTTGCCAAGTAGGTACATCAGAATCCTCGAAATCAGCCATGTAGCAATCAGCGCCAGAATTAAAAGCATTGATGACCATTTTCCGACTAGAAGCTGGACCAGTAATTTCTACCCAGCGTTTGCGAAGATCTTGAGGATGTAGTGCAACCCCCCAATTTGCTTCACGAATATGTTTTGTATTCTCAAGAAAATGGGGAGTATCTCCCGCGTTGTAGGCACGCTGTTGTTCTTGCCGTGCAGCCAGTACAAGATTTCGCTCAGAAGTAAATTCAGCAGCTAATTCTGCAACGAAGCGTAATGCTTCTGGAGTAAGGACTTTTCTAACTTGATCATCTTGAATAGAACTCTGAATAGAATCTCTAAAAGTGATTTTATTTTCTAAATCCATAAAGGTAAGAATGAGCAGTAGAGATATATAAAGTTAGTGAAAGTGTTTTACAATTATATTGTTTAAAAAGCGCCCTCGCGGAGATTTGAACTCCGGTTCCAAGCTCCGCAAGCTTGTGTCCTATCCAGGCTAGACTACGAGGGCAATAGAACAATTGTAAAGGTAGTTTATTTAAAAAGTTAATGAGAACTTTGCATGATTTGATGCTTAACTTATCTTTTGATCTCTGCCCCGCCGGCAGGCAGGAATTTTGCGATCTCGTCTAAGTCGCCGCCTTTTAATTTCTGTTTTATTTTCTTGGCTAACGCACCTTTGTTTTCTTTTCCCGGTGTGACGGTAAGAAAATTTTTAGTTTGCTTTTCTACTGCTGAAGCAGGGCCGCCAATAATATCTTCTCCTATTAAGCCGATGGAGTATTCTAATTTAGGATGTAAATATTGTGTTTTGCCGTAGATCATGAAACTTCCTTTAGGTACATACTCGCCCGGTTTTGCTTCTTTGGTTACTTGTTCCGGTTTGACATAAAATACATCAGCAGAAGTATGGCCCAATTTCCAAGCGCGGGAGTAGGCGGCAACAGCCTGAGCTGCTTCTTTGATGGTTTGTTCACTGGCTTCCTGACCATTTTTAATCACAAAAAAAGGTGAGCCAGCCATGTCGGTGTGCAAGACTAAATCATTTTTGTCGGTATGTTTTTTTATGACTAATTCGTTGGAAGTGGCATCTTTCCCACCCAGGCAGAGAAATCCTTCTGAAGAAATAAACCAGTGAAATTTTTCGTACCATTCGCGCTTTTTTTCTTTTTTAACTAGTTTTTCTGCCTGCTCTTCCATAAATTGTGACTCTTGTTTTAGGAGTAAATCTAACTTCTTTTTGGTTTCTGCTAAAGCTTTTTTTGCTCCTTCTAACTTCTTCTTCGCTTTCTTGGATTCTTCAAAGTACTTAGCTGCGTTTTCTTCTACGGATTTAGTAAGATCGAATTCTATTTCCATAAAGAAAAAGAAGGAGAAAGGTATATAAAAATGCTTCTTTAATTTAGGAAAATGGAAGAAATACAATTCCCCAAACCTAAGCTGCACCTCTTTGTCTGCGTGAATGACCGAACAGGAATTCCTACAGATAAGCCTAGCTGCGGTCCGCGGATTAAACCGGAAGATGTGAAAAAAGTAAAAGAATGGATCAGAGCAGAAGGTTTGACCACTACGGTGTATTGCACTAAAGCGCAGTGCCTGGGATTCTGTAATCCGGAAGGAAGTGTCGCAGTAGTCTATCCGAAAGGAAAATTTGTGAAGGGAATCCAGAATGCTGAGGATTTGAAAAAATTAATTATTCAGGAATTAGTATAGCTACATAACTATTATAAAGATTAAAGCTTTTAAAAAAAAAATGACAGATGAATATTTTTTATGGAAAGTAACTTTCTCGTATCAGGTTCCTGCAGCTGGAGATCGGGATTCTGCTAAACAAACTTATACTCTGGTAGCTAAAGATAAAAAGGAAGCAGAATCTAAAGCCTTGGCTGATTTTAAAGAAACTCCTGCTTATGCAGATCTTAATCTTTCTCGAGAAGACTTGGTAAAAACCAGAGTGCAACAATTCAAAAAGCAGAAAATTCGCCTTCCTTACCTAACTTTGGGAGAAGATCAAGAACATTTTTCAATTATTCCTAGACTTTCTAGCGATCATTCTTCTTTAGAATATTTAGTTGCAGAAAGAAAGGGGAAATAAAAGTATTCTAACACGGCTTTACTTTTTCTACCACAATGGCCTGGTCAATACAGACTTGCTCTTGATCGTAAGGAATTATTTTTGGGGAGATTTTTACCTGTCTGATTTCTCCGGAAGCGGAAGTATCATAGGGGACTCGGCCTAAATATACTGCTGCTTTTCCCATTTTGGCATCGTTCAGTTCAAAGCTTTCTGCTTTCTGCGTACCGATGATATTCACGACAATGCCATTGACATTGGTGTTGACGCCGTTTTCCACTGAAAAGGAAAATATTTTCTTAGCTGCATCATAGCATACTTGTTCTTCGCCGCTGATCTGCGAAAATCGCAGTCCTATATTAACGGCGCATTCTGCTCCTTCTTCTACCTGAGCACTGCCTAGATTTAAGACTACTACTCCTACGGCGACAGCAAATGATACCAGTAAAAAACCAATCATCAAAGGAGTAATTCCTTTGCGGCTGAGACGCTGCATTTTAAGCCTTCCAGTGTGTTTTTCCTTTGTGGAGAATTTCGGTAACTCGATGCAGGGGCACGAATTTTTCTTTGCCTTGGTCTAAAAACACTAAGAATTCTTTTTCGATGCGTTTTAATTTTCCGGCGTGGATAAGCAGTTCTTTATTCTTTTCATGATCGACATATTTGAAATGAAATTCCTGCTTCTGAGGATGCTGGTGTACTTTTTTTGCTTCGATCTTCACTGGCTTTTCCACTTCCCATAATGGATTAGCTTCTTTGAAAATGACGCCGGATAAACCTAGCATGGTGATTCCTAAAATCAGGCTCAACCAGGGATTAGCAATGATGGGGTGAATGTAACCCAGCCCGTCCCAAGTTCCGGCCCAGAAGAAAACTACCCCTATCATCCCAAAGATGTACCAAGAATATTTTTTGATGTCCTCTCCCGTGATCATCAGAGCCTCCAATACCTTTTTCCTTTATAGAGCACTTCCGTAACTCTATGTAAGGGTATAAATATTTCTTGTTTTTGTTGCGGTGAGACTACAACCAAAGCGCCCTTCTCTATTTTTTTTACCCATTTGGCAGGAATTTTCACACTTTTTTTCTGTGTCTTGTCATAGTACTGAAATTCAAAATTTTTCTTATCGTGATGAGCCTGGACCGAATGAAGAGTTTTGTAGACTGCTTTCTGGATTCCGCCGAGGGGATCGAATTCTTTAAAAATTGCTCCGGAAATTGTAAGCATGGCAAAACCTAAGAAGAGAAATACCAAAGGGGTGCAACTTTCGAGATTTCCTAGGATGGGAGGACAGCTCAAGTCACCAAGAAAGGGAATCTCATAAAGCCCGTCCCAGATTCCTTTCCAGGTAAAAATAACAGCAATAGCGATGTACAATGAAGATAAGAAATGCTTGTCTTGTTCGCGGAGAACCATCTTCTGCCTCTTTTCATTGACTTAAGGAATTTGATTATAAATATCTTTCTATATAATAGCGCGGGCCACTACTCCTATCAATAGTATGCCGATGAAATTGGAAAAGAATGAAAAAGGGATAAAAAATGATGGCCTAAGCCTGGAAAATCCCAAGAGAGTTACTCCTAATTCGTCTGGCAAGGGTGAGGCGATGATAAATCCGGCAATAAATAAAGTAAGCCACCTGAAATATTTCTGGTGTAAGATATGTTTTACCCTCTCTATTCCTTCTTT
Source organism: Candidatus Nanoarchaeia archaeon (assembly GCA_035290485.1). GTDB lineage: Archaea > Nanobdellota > Nanobdellia > Woesearchaeales > GW2011-AR9 > JACPIL01. The sequence continues at coordinate 3,411 of DATDUF010000028.1, read as the reverse complement.
TTTTTTGATAAGCCTGAAAAGATGTTTGGACAAGCGGTCTTTCACGAAACGGAAAATCAGCAGATCTCCGAGAGTTGCGCCCATAGCGCCGCACAGCGCAGTTAACCAGATCGGGCTTACTTGAGCGATTTCTGCTAAAGTCACTGCAGCTGGAGCAGTAGTGAAGACCGAAGTAAAGAATATCCCGGCAATAAAACTTCCCACGATTTCCAGTCCTTTGGTGGAAGTAAGAATATTTATGAGGATCTGGGTCTTGGTGAGAAAAAAGGCGAAGAGAATGCTGAGGATAATTATGGCTAGGTCTATTATCAGCAAGTATTTGTTTTTGGTTTTCATCTTATCTGCGTTCTTCTACATACAAGACATAATCTTTGGCTTTGAAGTATTTCTTGCAGAACAGCGCTACTTTTTTGGCAGAGTATTTTTTACAGCTGAAGATATCGAGAAAGGCTCGGTTACCTTTTTCATCAAAATGGGCGATGATAGTGCTGGTCTCGATGAACTGCATCATGGAATAACCGCGTAATTGCCCATGACCGAAGCGCTTTACTAAAGTTGGCCCGACCGCATGCATCCTTAATTCTTTGACCAATTGTTTCACGAAGCGCTTGATGGCGGCGGGACTTTTGACTAACTTGGGATCGCATTGGTGTAAGTCTACGCTGGCAGACCTTCCCCACCACCAATCTTCAGAAGCCATAAGGTTAGGAAGAGAAAAGAGCTTTTAATGATTGCGTTCAGTTAAGTAGTTACTAGTAAGTAGTTATTTCAGAAAACTTTATAAATCCCGGTGAGGATTTAATCTTAAAAGAGGGGAGTTGAACTATGATAAACTTAGAAAAATTGATCGGTCCTTGGAACGAAGCTAAAATAGATTATAAGCCGATAAAGGAATGTGCCTTACCTGAAGGTAAGAAGTATCATCATATAACTGTCGGCTATAATCTTTTGACTTCCCAGGAAGTACGACAGCTGCGCTTGAACGACTTAGAAAGAAGTTGGTTTGAGTAAAGGTGAGACACATGATAAACTTAGAAAAAATGATGAAGTTAGCGCAAGAGATTAGTATTGATACCACCACCATAGATTTCTATGGCATTCACAAAATTCCAACGTATTATTCTCTAGCTATAGTGCCTGAAAATAAACCAGCTATGAGGGTAGAGGATGGAGAAGTATTCTTGTCTTTGGAAGCGCTGGAGCGGCTTAGCAAAACAAAGTATAGCGGTTTTTAGGTTAAATCGGTGAATTATGGACTTAGTAGAGTTAAAACGCGAACAAGCAAAATTATCGTATCGTGTTAAACTAGAAAATTCTTTTCAGGAAATTAAAACTATCGGAGCAGCAGAATGTCAAGTTATGGGCAGTAAACTTCTGGCTACGGTAGTAGTGTGTGAATTTCCTTCTTTCAAGGTTAAAGAGCAGAAGAGCTATCTGTTAGGCAATCCGCTTCCTTACAAGCAAGGTTTTGTCGCCTATCGAGAAATGCCTGCTATTATTGAAGCGGTGAATCAGCTGGATGAGGAACCGGACTTGTTGCTGGTCAAAGGTGAAGGCATAGTGCATCCGCGGGGATTAGGAATCGCTGCGCATCTGGGATTGGAATTGAATCTGGCTACCATTGGTATTCAGGATAGTCTGACCTTTGGAGATTTGCAGGATGGAAAAATTCTGATTGATGGCCAGGTAGCAGGTTTTGAAATTAAGACTAAAGAATTTTCTAATCCTCTTTTTATTTCTCCAGGGCATAACGTCTCTTTGGAAACAATTAAAGAGATCATTCCCAAGACTATTATTCATCCGCATAAATTACCAGAGCCCCTGCATCTGGCACATAAACTAGGAAGAAAATTAACGAGAAAAAAAGAATGAGTGCTAAAATACATCTGATCGGAACAGTTCATGGAGATCCTTCTGGAGCAGAACGATTACAAAAAGCTCTTGTATATGAACAGCCTGAAGTCCTGACGGTGGAGTTTTCCCTTGAGTCATTGCAGTATTTAGAGAACGAAGGATTTTCTTTACTGCAGCAGAAGGTTGATTCCCTGTCTTTTCCCAAAGATGTCAATGACTTTTTAAAAGAAAAATTAACCTGCTTAAGTTTTGAAGTTAAAGTAAGCAGCGCCTATGCCTTAGAGCAGAACATACCGATTCATTATGTTGATCATCCTTCTCAACTTGAGCTAGAAAAACAAAATATTTCAGCAGTCTGTAACTCTCCTAAGCAGGATTTTGAGGACTTTCTCAAGTGTTTAAGTCTGCGGGCAAGAAATTCAGGGGAAGATAAAATCTATTCTTTGTATCAATCATTTTTTGATCATCCTGGTTCACAAGCGGAAAAAACTCATCTGGAAAAAGAGGCGCACTTCTATGGTTATAGAGATTCGTTTATGGCTCAACGCATCCAGGACGTAGCTGAGGCTATTCAAAGAGATTCCAAAATAGTTCATGTGGGAGGTTTAGGACATTGCCTAAAGGATGATATGGAATTAAGGACTTTGTTTTCTCGTCTACGACATTATGCGCCGACTCGGACGGGTCTGAAATGGTATGAGGATAAATGATGTCAAGAATACACTTTATTGGCACAGTACATGGAGATCCTGCGGGCGAGACAAGATTGAAGAAAGCATTACAGATAGAGAAGCCAACCATTCTTACTTTAGAATATAGTAAAGAGCTGGAAGAGTATGTGAAAAATGAGGCGATCCCTGCTATGCATGAAAAGATAGATTCTTTGAAACTTCCTATTTCAGAAACTGAATCTCTCAAAAATTTATTATATAATACCAGTTTTGAAATAACTACTGCTCGGGGCTATGCTCTGAGCCAAGGTATACCTTTACATTATGTTGATCATCCTTCTGTAATTGATTCTCTAAAGGCAAATGTTTCCCTGGCTTGTAAACTTCCCGCTCAGAAATTTAAGCTTTGCCTTCGTCCCCTCTATGTTCCTGAGAAAGTAAAAATTAATTCAATCTATGCTGATTATCAAAAGTTATTTGAAAGCAATGGTGAGGAAGAGCAGCAAAAAATAAATTTAGAGGCTGATTATTTTGGACCTCGGGATTCTTACATGGCTGAGAGCATAGAAAAAATTATCGAACCAGGAGCAAGAATCGTCCATGTCGGCGGCATTGGTCATTGCCTGAAAGATTCGCGAGGAAGAACCTTATTTTCTAAACTGCGCAAATACAACCCTACTCGAGAAACATTACGATGGTATGAAGATAAATGAACCTAAAACTAAAAGAAAAAGAACTTGATGATCTTTTAGCAGATGAAGCTGCGCAGTTGGAAGCAGAAGCGCAACAGGAAATTTCTTATGTTGTAACTTATCGTGATAATGCTGATCTTTCCTGGAAACTAGATTTGCCTAAAGATGTGGAGGAGTTGATGAAGCTAGTAGAG
>DATDUF010000027.1:0-13169 GCA_035290485.1 Candidatus Nanoarchaeia archaeon | reverse complement strand
CGCACTGGACAGCTCCGGCTAAAGTATATAAATTAGCTCTAAACCTAAATTTAAGCGAAAAAGAGGAGACGAAACCTCTATAAAAGGAATTTGGTTCACAAACACAAAAACCATTTAAGATGTTTCATACAGAAACTCTTTTTCTAGAAAACTCTGTGTTAGTACTCAAAACACAGAGGTTATTAAATATGGAATCAACAAATTTAGCTTATTGGATAGGGGTCGCTCAAACTGATGGGTACTTCAAAAAACAGTATATTAAACAAAAGAAACTATATCGACACCAGATAAGACTTAACGTAGGTTATTGTTCTATAGAAATGTTAGAAAAATTCAGAAGATTATCAGCAGAAATCTTTAATGTCAAAGGAGCAATTTGGTACGATACAAAGAGATCAGCCGTAGAGTACACATTTGGTGCAAAGAACTTATTGCCTGTTTTTGATCAACTCGAGATTGATTTTTCTGATCCTCCAAAACCTCCGCAGTGGATCATTCAACACAATGCCTATTTTGGGGCGTACTTGGCCGGCGTTATTGATGGTGATGGAGACGTGAGAATACATAGACCATCATATCCGCAGTGTGCAATAAGAATTACATCTGGAAGTCCAGCGATAAAGTTGTATAACGCTATTAAAAAGACCATGAGCATAGAAGCCTCGTTATATGCAAGAATAACAAATAGTGTTTATCAAGGAAGAAAAATAGAGGGAAATTGTTATAAGATAGAATTTTGTGTTTCTCCTAAGAATATTGATTTCTTTGAAAAATATATTATTTCCCACATGGCTATAGAAAGAAAAAGAAACAAAATTACGGGATATATAGAAAAGAGGGCGGCCACCGAGAATCGAACTCGGATCCAGGGATCCACAGTCCCTTATTCTAGCCGCTGAACTATGGCCGCCATAATATGTCTAAAATTAGCTTGTATTTTATAAAGTTTCAGTTTATAAGTATTTTATTTCTTCAGAAATGAATAAAGCTTATCCGTTAACCCCTCTAAAGACTCCTTTAATTTCTCAGTATGTTCTTTATATTGCTGTTTAGCCATCTCTTCAGCCTTGCCTTTCATGGCATTATAGCGCTTCATGTAAAACAACCGTAATTCTTCCCATTCACCAGGATCCATCTCAGGAGCAGTTCCAACTAGTTTGTCTATCAAGCCCGAAGTGACGCCCCAATAATTGTTCTGATCTTCCAGATGGTGTTTAACATGGTTCTGCAGATGTTCAAAAGCCCATTCCGGATCGAGATGTGCTTTCTTATGTTTATAGTAATACTCCAGAGCTCCCACTCCTACTCCCAGAACAAAATAAGGATATTTCTTTGCTAAGGGCAAATGCGCCGCAAAACCTGCTGCTAAGGAAGCAACTTCTTTTGCTCGGGAAGGGTGCATCCACCAAGAGACCAGATAGGCTGGATCAAGCATGCCATATTTGGTGGTCGCTTTATGGTGATCATGGAAATGAAAGCCCCAGATACTGTCTTTATTTTTCCCAAAGTTGTGAAGAATATACTTATGAGTTGGGTTTTCAACTGCTTTAGCATAGAGATATCCTGCTGCAAACTGAAGCAAGGCTGACATCGTATGTACTGAGGCTCCTAAGTACTTAAAAGCTTCAGAAATAGAGCATATAGAGAAAATACTTAATCCTTCAATAGCTGGTGATAAAGATGCAAGAGGTTGGTTTACTTTCTTATCTTACTTTAGAGGAAGGAGTAGAAAAAGAGTGGGAAGCGCTATACGTTTATCAAAATAGAAGAAGCAGGAATCTTCATTTTCGAGAGAATAATGCTCTTCCCAAAAATATTAAGCAAGAGCTTCCTGATCTTGCTTCCTGCATGGAATGGAGCTTTGCGCAGCTCCATTATTGGTATGCTCCGCTTTTCGACGATCGAAAAGAGTTTTCAGAATTGGTTCAGAAAATCATCTGTAGCCGGACTTTTTTCGAGCGAAGCGATGCTTTCAAAAAGAAACATCCAAGTTACAAAAAAGCTGTTGGTTTATTTTATCGCCAGCCTGTCCCTCATGGATCAGAGGCGCATAAGATTGTCCAAGCTGGTTCCTATCTTAAAATAGAAAAAAGATCCTGGAGGAAAGTTAAAGGACTCCCAACCTTTACAAAAAAATCTTCTTCGCCGGAAATCAAGATAAATCTATGGCATGAATATGCGCATGAACTTCATTATCAATCCTTTCTAGCCGGAATGGCCAACCATTATCATCAATACGATCGCTGTATTGGCGAAGTCATAGCCGTCAACGCAGAAAAGAAAATTAAAAGAAATATAGATTATGAAGGTAGGGAATATCAGAATTATGTTCGACTGGTGGAACGACTGGAATTAATTTCTGAATTCTCTTCTCTGCCTTTTCATCAGCAATGGAAACAGCTTTTGCAATTCAAAACGAAAGAAGAACTAAAGCATTACCTAAAGAAGAACGGCGTTTAAATTATCAATATAGATCATTTAAATCAATAACACTTTCTGTTTTCGTTTTACTTTAACTCTCATCCACTTGCTATATCCTAGAAATTCACCGCCTGCTTGGATAGGGAAAGGTTTTTTGCTTTCAACCATGAATTCTTTTCCCCGCAAGGAAATTAACGGCGCTTTGGCCAGCCCTAACTGCGTCAGAAATATCGCCCATACGCGCAAGGCTTTGTTAAAAAAAGGAGCGTGCGTATTGACACAAGCCATGCCTAGGATAGTGTCATCATCTTCCTTAATCTCTCCTAGTAAGGACCTCATTCCAAAGCCAATGTAGGATACTTTTCCTAATATCAGATTTATGGCATTTTCCCAATGATATTTATGGCCATCCACCGTGCAAGTTAAATCATACTGCATGTTTTTTCCAAAAGCAACCTTCGCGGCGGCAGAAAAATAATCCGGAAAGGAGTGCCGTTCTTTACGGGTAATGGCATGGACTACTTCTCCATCTACGCCGGCACTCAAAAACAACGTGTTTCGTTTTCCTTTTTCCCATTCTACTTCAACTACATCTAACAATGTTTCCCTGAACTTAAATCGGGAACGTAAATACTCGAACCTCTTTCCCTTATAAAAATAGGAATAGAAGGCGTTGCCTGTTCCCAGTGGGAAGAAGCCAAGGCTTCGTTCTTGCAGAACACGATTATTTAATGCCGCTTCAAAAGAACCATCTCCCCCTGCGATAATAACATGTTTGGTTTTTCCTATTTTTTTTTCAATGCGATGAAAAATATTTTTACCTGAAAGATAGTGGATGGAAGCATTTCGGCGTGTGGCAAAAATCTTTAGCAAATGTCGTCTATATTTATCCCGATAACCGCCCGATCTTTTATTTGCCAGTATGATCATGGGCTCTTTTTCCACAATTGTACCTAGTTGTTTGCGAGTACGTAAGCCTTTCACATACACATAACCGTAATGAGCTACTGAGACTACTCCTAAAACCAGGGCAGCTGCAGTAAAGATAGAAATAACAAAAGCTAATGCTCCCTGCAAAGGAAGGAAGACCGTTTTAGCCAGAATCATAAAAACCAAGATAAACTGTAGTACGGTGATCATTTTGCCGTACCATTCACCAGGGATGACCACATCATCGCGGGAAGCATTCATGCGTATCATACTGATAATAATATCTCGCAGCAAAAATATGCCCAAAATAACTCCAGAAAAGATTCCCTGCAGCACAAAGACAAATAACAAAGCCAGGACGACAATTTTATCTGAGAAAGGATGAAGAAAAGAGGCACTCATCTTTTTTCTCCGCATCAATTTTCCGGCCATATCCATGAGTACAGATAATAACAAGATCGCAATTGCCAGCAGGGTAAAGAGAGGTTCTCTGATCCATACGAAATAGAGCAAAAATGGTAACAAAACTAAATGCAGCACCGAAAGCAGGTTAGCAATGTTCATACAAAAAGAAGAGGATTAGAGATTAAAAAGGTTTTGGCTACCTACATCTCAATTCCTGGATTACCGCGAGCTAAAGCTTCGTGCTTCTTGCCCATAATAACATCATCTATACGCAGAATCATCTCTGCTACTTCTGCCGCACTGCTAAGGGCAAGAGTTTTCACTTTCAAGGGTTCAATCACTCCTTCTGCCCAAGCATCCATGATTCCCCCGGTAAAGACATTTACGCCTGCGCGACTCTGCCCGCGATCATGAGCGGCGCGCAGCTGGGTTAAAACATCAATGGGATCTAATCCCGCATTTTCTGCTAAAGTTCTGGGAATGACTTCCATGGCATCGGCAAACGCTTGTACTGCCAACTGTTCACGTCCTTGCAACGTGCCGGCATATTTGCGCAATTCTCGAGCTAGAGCCATTTCGGTTGCTCCTGCACCTGCTACGACCGCCCCATCGCGCAATGCAGCAGCAATATCACCTAGAGCATCAGTAATAGCCCGTTTAATCTCTTCAGTCACGTGGCTGGTTCCGCCTCTGACTAACAGCGTAACTGCTTTGGCATTCGGACATTTTTCCACAAAAATCATTTCTTCATCGCTGATTTTTTCTTCTCGAACGAGGCCAGCAGTTCCTAAATCAGCAGCAGTTAATTCTTTCCAGCTGCTGACAATTTTTGCTCCGGTAGCTCGGGATAATTTTTCCATATCGCTTTTCTTGACTCGGCGTACCGCAAAAATGCTTTTCTTGGCTAAGAAATGCTGCGCTAAATCATCAATACCTTTCTGACAAAATAATACTGTCGCTCCCGTAGCCGCAATCGCTTCCACCATGTTGCGCAAGGTTTTTTCTTCCTGATCCAAGAACATATTCAACTGCATCGGATCAGTGATCTGAATTTTGGCATCAATTTCCGTATTTTTTATTTCCAGCGAAGCGTCCAGCAAAGCCACTTTAGCATTTACTGCTTGCTGAGGCATAGAAGCATGAACTTTTTCTTTATCTAACACTAATCCTTGTACTAATTCACTTTTTTCCACACTCTCGCCGACAATAGTTTCAATCTTAATATCATCTAAATCAATTTTACCATTAACTGCAACATGTTTTACCGCCTGTAAGAGCAAGTCAGCCAGAAAATCTTTATTTGATTCTGCCCCTTTTCCCGTCATGGCGGTGATAGCAATATTTTTGAGGATGCTTTCGCTTGACAAAGAAACTGCTTCGCCTAATCTTTTTAGAATTTGCTGCGCCTGTGCTTCCGCCAATCGGTATCCTTTCGCTAACACCGTGGGATGAATTTCTTGATCCAGTAAATCTTCTGCTCTTTTCAATAACTCACCGGCAATAACTACCGCAGTAGTCGTTCCATCACCCACCACATTTTCCTGAGTCTTGGCAATTTCTACAATCATCTTAGCCGCAGGATGCTCGATCTGCATCTCTTCCAAGATAGTTACGCCGTCATTAGTCACAATTACATCCCCGGCAGCATCCACAATCATCTTGTCCATTCCTTTAGGACCTAGGGTAGTTCTGACTGTTTGCGCTACTGCTTTCGCTGCGGCAATATTATTTCTTTGCGCTTCCCGACCAGTAGTTCGTTTGGTATCTTCGGGCAGGATAAAAATAGGCTGATAATTACTGTTATTATTCGACATAGAATTGAAAGTAAGAAGTTCTTTTTTAAAGGTTATGAAAGACTACCTATAACTCGGATGTTCCTTATTCTCCACCACTAAATCAAAGAATTTCAGAATTCGTTCTAAACTTAAAGAAGAATCGAGCAAAGGAGCCAATTGATGCACTACTAAAACCTGATAATCACATTTCTTGCCACAGAATTTTTTTACATCCAAATCAATAAGATCCTGATACGCATTATCTATCTGATCAATTTCCAACAGAATATATTTGAAAGTATCGCGCCTATACTGCTCTCGGCGCAAGTCATGCGGTTTAATGAGAAGTCCTCGTTGAGAAAATCCCGATGTTTGTAAAATATCTCGGCCAAAGCGGCTTTTGCCGATACCATGAATGCCGCGAATAGTGGCAATATAAGGAGCATTTTCTTCGTAAGAGCGTATTTTGTTAGCTAGAATTTCTACTCCCTGTTTATAATCTACGACAGGCGAACGAGAAAGCATATCTATTTCCTCTTCCTCAATAAATATCCTGCCAGAAGTAAGCCTATCAGACCTGATGAAGTGGTAGAAGACGGAGACTGAGAAGATATCTGACAACTAAAGCCACCCGTGGCCCCGTTATCTTTACTCTCCTCTGGAACTAAAGGAGCTTCTAAGGGATATTTTTCCCGCATGGCCTTATACTCTGACTCGATCCAGTTTTGTTCAAGAGTAGGAAGTCCATAGATGATGCCAGACTTTCCACATTCATAAAAACCCTGATCAGAAGGTTCGGCGATTCTTGAAGCTACTCCAGTCAATCGCACTTGACCATGCGCATAGACGTAGACTGGTCCTCCGGAATCTCCAAAACAAGCATTACCTTTGGTTGGATCTTTCTCTCCCACTATAATTTCACTAAAATTATAATAACCAGTGATAGGGATGTCCGCAGCAAATAACTTTCCGTTGTGAGTTGTTCCTAATAATTCCCAATTGTAAGAGCCGTAGCCGGCGATAGTGACATTATCTCCTATTCGTAGCACTTTACTAAAATCTTCCTTTGATAAAAATTCAATCGGTTCAGCATTGGTAATTTCTCGTTTCAGCAACAACAAAGCAAAATCATGATGATTCTCTGTCAGCAAATTATCATCATAAAGTGAATGCACTTTTGCCGTAGCTATAGGAAAAAGATACTGCGCGCAATCATCGGATTTACATCGGTCCTCAAATACCTCATCCTTACCATAAAGCACCATTGCCTTTTGGATATCATAGTCAACGCAATGGGCAGCCGTTAAAGCTAGATCTTTTTTTATGATAGATACTGTACACGCTTCAGTCATGCCATCATTAAAAACTAAAGCTCCTATAGACGGAAAATCCTTAGAAGATGCTTTATACCCATTGATGACGGAAATCTTATTTTCCGGAACAGTATAATTTCCTGCACCGGGGCTGGAAGAACAACCCATAAATAAAGAAGCACCCAATATGATTGCATTTTTTCTCATAAACTAGCTAATAGATCTTACCTTAAAATACTTATGAAAATACCATCTTTTAGCTCTCTCTCTTATAGCCTTTCGAGCATCACAATCTTTATTAAGCGAAAACTCACCGAAGCAATTAGGGTGGATTTATGACGAGAATTATCTTCTTAGGCACAGCAGGAAGTTCGGCCGTAGTCAGCAAGCAGATGCGCTCTTCCGGCGGCATCGTTCTTCAGGTCGGCGATCTACAATTCCACCTCGACCCTGGTCCGGGAGCTTTAAACAAAGCCAAAGAATATGGCGTCAATCTTCACAATACTACTGCCGTTCTGGTTTCACATAATCATGTTAATCATTGTAATGACCTGAATGCAATTGTCGATGCTATGACGCATGGCGGCATAGAACATCGCGGCATCATCATGGCCAGTAAATCTGTCTTGCAAGGTTCAGATAAACATCATCCATTCTTAACTAAATATCATCAAGGATTGGTAGAAAAAATTATCCCAGTCGAAAAAAATCATAAAGTAGGAGTAGAACTAGTCGAAATCCATGCTCTCTCTGCCGAGCATACCGATTCCAGTGCCGTTGGGTTCAAATTTTTCTGTCCAAAAGTTACCGTTGCTTACACTGGCGATACTCAGGTAACTCCAAAGCTGCTGGATGAATTGCTGGGAACTGACTTATTGATTCTGAACGTTCCTTATCCTGGAGAAAGTGGCACCGGCATGAATCTGGATGTTAACGCAGCAGTGCAGATCATTTCCCACGTAAAACCAAAAATGGCTATTCTTACTCACTTCGGATTGCAGATGTTAAAAGCAGATCCCCTTGTTCAGGCGCGGGAAATTCAGCGCATTACCGGAGTGCAGACTATTGCTGCCCACGACGGCTTAGCTATCAGCCCTAGCAACAGTACGACTCACTCTCCCGTGAAAGGATTTGATTGATTGCGCACCTAGATCAAGAAAAATGACAAACTACGGCTTTAAGAAAAAAAAAGACATGGTAAAATTAGTTAGAAGTTTAAATAAAGACCTAGCTAGTTATGTAACCAATAATGTAGAAGCAGAGTACGAATCTCATCCAGAAGTGGTGTGCGGCCCTACTCCAAGTTACAAGTTCAGAGCTGGTCTAAGAGGATCAGAACTCTCTCAATACCAATTCCGACTTTCTTTTCAGCCAACCAATAAAAATCAATATGAATTAGTGCTGCAGGTTTTAAAAGAAGATTTAGAAGTCGGAAGGATGGGAAGCCATACTAATTCAATTGACTTGAGTGAGTTATGTGCAAAAATAATTGAACAAGATCTTCTTAATCGTGAAATGAATAGAAGCGGCCCGCAGGAACCATATTCCTATCCTGGTGGCTGGTAGAATTTATTATTTCTAAAGCCTTTTTTTCATGAGAATAAGGAAATCATTAATTCATTTCTTCAACAATCTTCCTAAGCGCTGTACTGTCTGATCCATCAATAAATCATCTATCTTAGCGCAATCCGGATCATTACGCCATGCTTTCCAATCTCCCCGAGGCGTACGCCCCATCTCTTGCGCTGCTACTAAACGAAGATATTGAGGGATGGCATCCATGAAAAAAACAAATTTCTCGTGCTGTTGATTCTCATAATAAAGGTAAACTCGGCGCTTTTCATAAATTTCTCTCAGTTCTTCCATTGAATCTAGTTTTTTGTAAAACGGATACTTCTGATGAAGTGTAGAAAACATATCAGTATTGGAAGGAAGTATTTGCAGATGCGCATGGGGAACAGACTGGCCGATAATCCCATGTTCGAAAGAAATGCTTTTTCCATATTCTTGCTCAATAGCATTTTGAACTTCCAATTTAACTTGATCAAACTCCATAAACAGGCCTGAACTCATTTCGCCTAGACAAGGAGCATGATATTTCGGAACAATTAAAGAATGGCCGCCGTGAGAAATCTGCCCGATAGTGGGCATGGCAAAGAAATTATTCGACTCATAAAATATCCTTCCAGCAGATTTTTCTTTGTCACAAAAAACGCATGAAGCCATGTAATAAACAACTTAAGCCTTATATTTAAAACTTTACCACTACATCAACAATCCAATTCCCCACACTATTCCTAAAGCCACAAAACATCCTGCGGAAATAAAAGGCATAGCAGGATAAAATCTATTCTCCTTACCGTTCCATAACAAGACTGCCAAACCCAGCAAGGCTCCAAAAGGAATAAACAAGCTTTGCCATAAACCCATCTCTTTCAAGACTACTCCGGCAAAGATCAATGGAAACCCAATATCTCCTCCGCCGAGAATAGCAGTTCGAACTTTTTTGACTTTAATCTTCATTCCCGACTTTGGTTTTCCCAGCGATACTTTTCCTAATTTGTAAGGCAGCATCAATCCCGCAAAGATTTTTGCTTTAGCCTGCGACTTGGCTAAAGTGATCATGTGCTTGGATTTCCATACCGCATAGGCATCATAAGCTGATATTAGCAGCAGCAATACAATTACTGAAAACAGATTGAACAAAGGAACAAAAATTGCTGCCAATCCGCCGTAAATAAATAATTCTGTAAAATTATGGACTAAAACATTAGGTCGAAATACTTTCCAGACCGCAAAGATAAAGGCCAAGACAAAGGCCATAGTGGTCGGCAGAAAAGCATCCCAGGCAATGGTCAATGCAAAAAAGGCGGCCAGTAAAAACCAGACCTTCCAGATCCAGATAAGATTATATTTCATTAATAACAATAAAAATCCCGTTCCAATCAGTATAGCTATAATGATAGGTAAGAAAGAAGTCTTTTCCTCAACCGGGGGACGTTCACCAATTGGTAATTCTTTGAATTCAACTTTTCCTGTTGCTGCACTTTTAGCCGGATCGATATACTTATACAAAACGGCAATACCAATAAATTGAGCTAATAAGAAGATTCCTAACAGTATAATAGTCATGGAGATGCTGTGCTTCATGATCGTAAGTAAGAAATTTGTATTTATATAATTATGGTAGTGAAAATTTTTAAAGAATAGACGATCACTCAAATCCAGTATAACTTACATCCACATTCTCTCTTTTACTCCGCTTTACAAATTCAGAAAACAAAGGAACTTTTACCGGCACCGCGAATCGAGTAAAGATTGACGAAACTAATGCTTCACCTTTATCTAAAGAAGCAATATTTCTATTGTCCTGCGACAGATCCTGCGGCGATGATTCAATCACTGCCTGCCGCTCTGATCCCATTTCAATCCCCAGAATTATTTTAGTATTCATGTTTGCCAAGATCGGCTTGGGAATTTCCGAGGGCAGCTGAGTAATGGCAATCAAGCCCACTTTAAATTTCCGGCCTTCACGGGCAATGGTATCAAAGATATTGCTTCCTTGTTCCAGGACATTCTTCCCTAACACGCGCAGTGCTTCTTCTAGCACCACGGAAACCACTGGTTTATAGTCGAGCTGCCCCATTCTCTTATAATATTTATATCTGTCAAATATTTCTGCGGTAATTAAACTGCCCAGCAAAATCTCTACCGCCCCGGAAAAATAACTGGTATCCACAATCACCATTTTTCCCTGCTCTAAATCCTGGCAGATGTCGGTAATGGTATTCTCGCCGGCAACCATATCAAAAATACCCTGGCAAGTTAATTGACCATTATCAAAATCTAATCCCAACAAGGTAATTAATTTTCGTTTTACCACCGCAATAGTATCTTCATGGAAGCGCACATTTTCAATTCGTTCTTCCTTCAGCAAACTTACAATCCAATTTTGCCCAAACTTCTTGTAATAGACATGCAGGCATTGCCGCTGCGGATCAGTCAATCCTGTCGCGCCCTGAAAATGATCCGGTTTCAATTTAGTGATATTAATTTTCAAGGTTCTTGCGCCTGCCGGAGGTTTTACCGGCGTATAATAACTTACTCGAGCAGCTGCAGGATGATCTTTCAATCCTAAGCCGGTTCGTCCATAATACTCATCGTGCGGATCTAATACTAACATCCCGGCATAATCTTTTTCTAAAACATCCCATAAAATACAAGACATCAAATTACTTTTTCCTTTACCGGTCGAAGCAGGAATCAAGACATGATGACTGAGTACATCCTTACCTGGCAGGAGAATATCAAAATCTAATTCCTTGCTCCCGCTGCGCAATTTTCCCAGAAACATGGGATGCAGGGGCTTGGTGATAAATGAAAGATCATCTTTGCAAATTTCCCGTACGCTAGAAAAAAATGCAGGAAGCTTTTTGCACATCTTACTGCCATTCGATAAAGTAAGAACCGGTTTGAGCAAAGCTAATTGATAATTGCGCAGCTTCTCATCCATGATCGAGAAATTTCCTTCCTCCAGGTTCATGCCCGCTACCATCTCCAGGTTCTGCTGCGAGATCTGGCTGCCATACAGTAAATCAAACACCTGCAGGATGAATTTTTCCGAAGCATTATCTATCACCGCTAACTCGCCTATTTCTAAGGAAGAATCTGCTTTTACTCTGACTACGATCTTGGAAAAATCACCGGAAACGACTTGGCCTTTAGTCATGAAAAGATAACCGGCCGATTATTTTTAACTATTTGGATACTCGAAGACAATATCATTCCAAAGAGAATTTTGAAAAACTATAAATGAAGAAACTACTTCATTTATGTGCCAATAAAGTGGTTTCTTTATTGAGCACTATTCAAAATTATCTTAGAGACTTTGAAATGGTCGAGATTTTGCTCATAACAATGAAAATAAGCAAAATCCCTATTTTTCAAAGTCTCCAAACAAAAACCTTATAAATATCCGCTATTCCAAGCCTCTCATGGAAGCAACAGTCGTACATTTCAGGATGGGAAGACATCATGTTCACGAGAAGCAGATGGTACTTAAAGTAGCTGATTCAGCAGATGCTGCTGCTAAGTTTGTCGGTAAGTCCGTTACCTGGACTTCTCCCGCTGGAAAGGAAATCAAAGGAACAATTACTGGCCTGCATGGAAGAACCGGCAGTGTCAAAGCGCAATTCGCTGATAAAGGATTACCCGGTCAATCCTTAGGTCAGAAAGTAAAAGTTAATTAATTCTTTACCGTTCAGTGATTACTCTGAGAAGTTTTATAAATAGGCCGCTGGATCTTTCTTTATGGCAATAAGAAGTACTCACTTTATAACATTAGATCTGACTGTACCATTGGCTTGGGGACAAAAATATAATGATGATGGCTACGTAAGCGATATAGCTGAATATCTCGCCCAGAAGAGATTTGCTCTTACCCCTGCCAGTACTCCTGAAATACAAAAAGCCTGGGTAGAGAAGTATCGTTCTGATTACCAAGGACATCCCGGAATTACCATTAAAATAGAGAAATCTAAATTACTTTGGGATGAAGAAGAAATTCGCATCGCCTATCTTGATCTGAAAGAAGATCTGGCTAATACTTATGTTCGGGGAAGGCAGGAAACTGATGCTTTACGAGAATTGGGCCAACTTAAATTATTAGAAGAGAGAGTGAAAACAAGAGGCGTATTTTCTCGCTTTGAGTTAGAAAATATTCTGGATCTGGGAGGAATATATGCGCTCTTCAAAAAAGAATACACTTCAAAAGAAATTTCTTTCTATGCCCATGGGAAAGAAAGAATGAGCTATGAAATAAGATCTGCTCTTCGCATCTTTACTCAAAATTCAACTCAGAAAAAAGTACCCGCTATATTAAAAAAATGACTGAATTAAGAACCTTGCATCTAACGGACATTCATGATGATTTTGAAAAATACCAAGTTCTAGCTGCTTATATTGCCAGCAAGAAAGATTCTGATCAGGCTGTAGATGCTGTTTTTATCACTGGAGATTTCATTGAAGGACATATCATTAAAGATAAAACTGCTTTTAATATCGTTGAAGGAATAAAATCACTTTCCAAAAATCCTTCAAAAGAGGAGGAAGAACTCAAGGCCTTCCTGCAAAGACATCAAAAAGATGGGAAGATAGATCTCAATACTTTAGATGAAGCACAAAAGAAAGAATTTGAAACTCTTGATGCTAAAATTAGTGCCAGGATAGAAGAATTAGTCAACAAAATAGTTAGCGGTGCTTATCAGATACATGCCGACAAAATCAGTGCCTTGGGAGTTCCCGTTTATGGAATTATGGGTAATCA
>DATDUF010000026.1:0-10507 GCA_035290485.1 Candidatus Nanoarchaeia archaeon | reverse complement strand
GGTCGGTTTAAGTGGTAAAGGAACATTATATCACATGCCGGAAGAAAAGCGTAAGAAGTACTTGGCCGAACATCCGGAAGCGCATGTTTTCGTGGATGAAAAGACGCAAGAATTGAGCTTTTATGAGGGGTAATTTATTCTGCAACAGCTAATTCCAAATCTGAAGTTGTTTCTACATTAGATCTTACATTACTATTTTGTACTACTTTCTTTTTCATGCGCGCAGTAACTTTTTCTTTAATCGGCTGCCAATATTGTTTTAATTCTACCTCTTCTTGGCCTTCGATGATGAATGGTACAAAATCAGCAACTACCGCAAGATAGCCAATACGTGGATCGAGGTTTCGTTCAACAACCATTTTTTCTAAATCTTCTACTCCTTTTCCTTTAAGCGTTTCAGAAAAGAGAACCTTATCCATGGCGCGGGAATAGGCCTTTTTATTACCATGGCGCAAATAATTAAGGGCATTAATTTCCTCGACTACTTCAATCATCTTTTCTTCATGACCGCGCCGTACTAATCTGAGCCTATGAGCTTCTTTTTTAGATAATTTATTCAGCTTCCAGTCATGAAGCCAGATCTCATCTTTGATAGGCTGGATCCTGAATCTTGCATCCATCTCTTGCTTCGCCAGCTTCAGCAATCTAGCATCATGCTCTTCTGGAGTGTAGAGGTATTTCTCTGCAGGACGTTCAGATTCATACAAGGTCCTGGCTAGAATAATGGGATGTAATTTTTGCTGCTCTGGCTCGGTTAAGCAATGATACATTTTTTCTGTTATTTCCAAAAGTGATACTCTGTTTCTTTCATCCGCTCTTAACAATGCTGGTGCAATTCGTTCATGATTTTGTAATTGAAACTTTTCTTTTGGTAAACGATGTAATTTATGTTTTAACAATTTGGCAGTAGAAAAATCAGTTTCACATACTTTCTTGGAATCAACTAATGAATCCCAACCATAATCTTTAGCCAGATAACATTCTAGCAAAAGCTTGGCGACATTGCCGTCAGCATTGAGATTCATGCGGGTGTAAATTGCTTTGTCTGTCAACGGTTTCTGCGGCACATACAATCTGGTTGAAAGAAGATTTTCTTGATCCTGATAATAAACCATTAAAGTACAATTTTTATTTTTAGCAACAGTTTTAGAACTAAACACTTTTTGTCCAGCTACCAGCATGTCTAGTGACTCAGCAGGAACATGTAACCGCTCTATCATCTGCACAAATTGCTTAGCAGTGTAAGGAAGAATTTTTTCAAAGGTTCTGGTTCTAGCTGGCCTGCCGTGCAATCTTCCAATCTTGAAGTGATGTTCTGCCTGCTCTAGGATCGGGCCAAAGGTGTGATAAAAAGGATCCAAGAGATATTTTTGTTTTCTTCCCACCTCGATGATAAGCGAATAATGGCTAGGGGCGATAGCTTCTTCTTTATCCTTTTTAGTTATAATATCTCTAAAATTAAAAAATTGCATTATCTCCGGTTTTAAGCCGACCGCTTCACAGAGCAAGTATACCTCGGAGATAATAGTTGTACAATTATTCCCCGCCAGGTTATATTCATGCTGTTCATGAGGAAAAGGAGCATAATGGCCGGTCCGAAGATTATCGGTGAAGGAATAGTAGGAGTTAGTAAAAGCGTCAGCAATAGGAGCAGCCAGATCATACAGTTTAGGCTTTCTTTTTTTGGAAAATGTTTCTAAAAATTTGACAGCTTTTTCATACATCTGACCAACGGAATCTTGGGGAAACACTTTATTCGGAGCAGAAAGCTTTCCATCCAGGCATAATGTTAACCAGGTTTCAGCTAAATCTAGAGATTCACGACCTTCTTCTTTTGAAGGATCTTCCAATATTTCTTTTAATGAGATTGTCATATACCCTCAAACATCTAGAACCTGAAATCAATAAAAATTAAACAAAATAATAAAAAATAATAAACTTAAAACAGATCAGTTAAACTTCTTCCTGAATAGCTATTAGGAACGCTTCCGGAAGGCTTATGTTCGCCTGTTTCAGGAGCCTGATAGGTTGCCTTAGCAGTGACTTCATAAGTATTTTTGGCAGGATCAAATTTATCAGGATTAACTTTTGCTGCGGAAAGAGCGGAAGCGAATGCTAAAGTATAATCTTCATGAGCTTTTCCAACTGCCCTCTTACCACGTTTGCCAGCAACAGAAACTTCATATTGTACTGTACCTTCTAAATTAGTAACACCTGCGTCTTTAGCGCTCTTAAACAAATTTTCTTCTGCTTCAGTGGGATTTTTTCCCTTACCTACATATAATTTATCAGCCATTTTCAAAAAACCTCCTCATTTAGCCTTCAATCAACACTTATCTTTTTAAGGATTTTGTGTTTCTAGGACATCAATTTCTCATCCCACCTGCAAAAATCTTTGATTTTTAGGGTTGGTAAAAGCAAGGAAAACCTTTATAAAAGCCTTGACAATTTATATCTTATGATGAACTTAACTGCGCAGGAAAAATCAGTACTCAAGATCCTACTAGAAAAAGAGCTTCATCACGTCAAGAAGGACGGCCAAGGATTCTTGCTTACTAACGCCCCATTTATCAATCAAATCACTAACAATGAGTCAGAATTTCTCTTCCTTAAAAGCCTCAAGCTCTATAAGGATTTCTTAGAACAATTAAAGAAGAAATTGTAAACCATGGCGGAAGATCAGAAAACTGAAGACAGGTACAGGCAGCTACAAATGATTCAGCAGCAAGCAGAGCAGATTGCGGAGTATGTGCAGAAGTTACAGATGCAGCTACAGGAGATCGATAATTCTCTGGAAGCCTTACAGGAATTAAAAAATACGGCCATAAACACGGAAATCTTAGCTCCGGTAGCCAATGGAATTTTTTTGAAAGCAAGTTTACAAGATAATCAAAAACTGGTGGTCAATGTAGGTGCCGAGGTCACGGTAGAAAAAACTATTCCCGAAGTGATCAACTTATTGCAAGAACAAAAAGAGAAGATCACGCAAAATGTTTCAGAAGCGGAAGGTGTCCTGCAAGAATTACAGGAACATGTACGCAGAGTGTATCAGGAAATGGGCGAGGCACAATAATGTTTGGCAAACTCAAGGAAAAACTGAAACAAGCAGTATCAATCTTTTCTAAAAAGACGGAAGAGGAAGCAGAGGTAGAAGAGAAAATAATAGAAAAAACGGTCGAGAAAAAAACTAAGGTTGCAGAGCAAAGGAAAGAAAGCAAAGAGACCAAAAAAGAAGAAAAGAAACAGAAGCCAGCTTCCAAAAAACCTGCTAAAAAGGAAGATAAAAAGCACAAAGGAAAAGCAAAGAAAGAAGAGAAGACAGAAAAGAAAGTATCAAAAGAGTACGAAGAAACGAAAGAGATTGAAGTTTCTGAGCCAGAAAAGACGGAAAAAGTTATTGAGGAAAAAACAGAAGTTATTGAAACAGAGCTAGTAATATCAGAACCGGAAAAAAAATCATTCTTTAAACGAATCTTCGGCAAAAAGGAAGAAGAGCTAGTAGTAGTAGAAACTTCTGAAGAACAGAAAGTAGCAGAAGAGAGTAAAAAGGACCAAAAAGAGAAAAAAGAAATAAAGGAAGAAGTAATTGAAGTAGTTACTGAAGAACCGGAAGAGGAAAAGCAATCCTTCTTTGGCAAAATTAAGACTTCCTTAACTACTAAAAAGATTTCTGCGGAAAAATTTGAAGAATTATTTTGGGAATTAGAAATAGCTTTACTTGAGAATAATGTTTCCGTCGAAGTGATCGAGAAAATTAAAGAGGATCTAAAACAAGAATTAGTAGACAAGCCCTTGCCTCGGGATGTCTCAGCCAAAATTGAAGAGACCTTGCGGCAGACCTTGACCGAAATTCTTTCTTCTGAAAAAGTAGATCTATTGGCAAAAGCTAGGGAGAAGAAAGAAAAGGAAAAAAAACCATTGGTGATTGCTTTCTTTGGAATTAATGGAACGGGAAAAACTACCTCTATTGCTAAATTAACGCATTACTTTCAGAAACATAAAATGTCCGTGGTCCTGGCTGCCTGCGATACTTTTAGAGCAGCAGCTATCCAGCAGTTGGAAGAACATGCTGACAAGCTTGGCGTAAAGATAATCAAGCACGATTATGGTGCAGATGCAGCAGCGGTAGCTTTTGATGCCGTTAAATATGCAGAAAAAAATAAAATTGATGTGGTGTTGCTAGATACTGCCGGAAGATTGCATTCTAACACTAATTTAATGCAAGAATTAGAGAAAATAATGAGAGTAGCTAAACCGGACCTGAAGATTTTTGTAGGTGAGAGCATCACCGGAAATGACTGCATCGAGCAGGCCAAGCAGTTCAATCAGCTGGTGGAAATGGACGGAGCGATTTTAACAAAAGCAGATGTAGATGAGAAAGGAGGAGCTCCCTTATCAATTTCCTATACTATCAAGAAACCTATCTTATTTTTGGGAATGGGGCAACGCTATGAAGATCTGGAAGAATTTGATGCCCAAGTTATTTTAGGGAGATTAGGATTATAATAGATAATAACATAGGGGGATATAGAAGATATACATAAGATTTAATTAGCGCGGCAATAAAAACTGAAAAATGACAGAGATAGTAGATCCTGACGATTGGCCACCTAAGAACAAGCATCTGCGCTTAGTTGCGGATAACGATCCCGAGTATCATGAACGCCCCAGCGCTAAAGGCCTGAAAGAGCCACCAGAAGCAGCGGAATCAACTGCCGCTAAGAAGAAGAAAACAAAAGTAAGTAAAGAGAAAGTTGTTCTCACAGCAGAAGACCAGCAGAAAGAGCCTGATACTGTTCAAGAATTGAAAGATAAAACCTCGGGGTATTCACCTTATGTCATTGGCGGACTGACTCTTGGTTTCTTAGTTGGATTTTTTATTCGGGATTATCTTCAGCAATACCTTCCTAAGAAGAGATCTGAATCGCCGGACCGGCCGGCGGAAATTGTTCCACTATATAGAGATTTTAATCACGATGGAGTTCCCGATTCTTATATAGAAACAAAGCAGGGACATAAAGTGCCCATGTACGGAGTGCGGATTGGAAGCGGGAACAGTATCAAGTATATCAACGCCGAGGAGATGAATAAGCGCGCTCCCATGGGCAGAGAGTATTACGATAGCTTAGAGTCTATTCTTAACAATCCTTCGGAAAATTCACCGTAAGCTGATTCTACTTTTCCTCTTTAACAATATTTTTAAAAGAGAAAGCAAAAAGAGAAGTATGACCACTTTTTATGTTCAAAATTCAGGATGTTCGACCAACCAGGCCGATGCTGAGCAGATGGCCGGTCTGTTAAAGCAGGCAAAATTTGAATTGACAGAAACACTTGAAAATGCCGATGTAGTGATCTTTAATACCTGCACCGTAAAGGCTCCGCGAGAAAATCCTTTTTTCACCCAATTAGAGCAGTTCAAGAAAGAACATCCCTATAAAATAGCAATCATTGCCGGGTGTACTCTTCAGGCCGATAAGCATAAAGTGAAGGCATATGCTCTTCTTTGTTCCAAACAGATTCATAACATCGTCCAAGTGGTGGAAGAAGCCTTGCATGATAATGTGCTGCAATTGTTAAATAACGATGAAATGCCGCGACTAAATTTACCGCGGGTGCGTCATAATCCCTTGATAGAAATTCTTCCTATCAGCAGGGGTTGGATAGGTGTATGTCCAAGATGTAAAACAAAAAAAACACGGGGAAATCTAGTATCATATCCGGTGGCGGAAATTGTGGAAGTAGCAAAAAAAGCAGTAGCCGATGGAGTCCACGAAATCTGGCTGGCTTCTCACGATATCTTTTGCTATGGTTTCGATCTGGGGACAGATCTACCTACCTTACTGGAACAGTTGGTACTTATTCCAGGAGATTTTAAGATTCACATGGGAATAGAAAATCCCGATCACCCGCCTAGGTTTGAAACAAAACTGGTAGAACTTTACAAGAATCCTAAAATTTTCAAATTTCTGCATCTTCCTTTACAGGCCGGCCATGATGAAACTCTCAAGGCCATGCGCCGCTGTTATACGGTAGAGGAATATTTACAGACCGTAAATCTTTTCAAAAGAGAAATCCCGGAAATAAATATCATGACGGATATCATGGTTGGCTATCCTACCGAAACAGATGACCATTACTGGGGAACCTTGGAAGTAGTGCGTAAAACAACGCCAGACTCGATTAACATTTCCTGTTTCTGGCCGCGGCCGGAGACGGCAGCAGCCGATTTAGAAGAACTACCAGAAGAAGTAGTTGCGCACCGATCTAAAGTATTAACTGATATCTTACATAATGCTTCTAAATTACAGAATGAGCGCTGGTTAGATTGGCAAGGAGAGATCACCATTGAGGAGAAAGGAAAAGAAGAACGGCAGTGGATGGGCAGAAATGATTCCTATAAACAAATTATCGTTGAAGGTGATTTTAAACCGGGAGATAAATTGAAAGTGCGGATTGTAAAGGCGGAAAGGTTTGATTTACGAGGAAAAGTTATTTGATCTTCAGAAATTCTTCTTCCACATTTCTGAGAATTTCATCTTCACGCATGGGAGTGACTTTCTTACCTTCATAGGATTGAAGCAGACTTTTTATTTTTCCGTAGATGTAGGCGGTATCAATTGTCAGCTGGTGAACCCAGCCTTCTTCGGCAGGAAATTTATAGAGATATTTTTGGATGACTCCTTTCAGAAAAAAATTCAAGGGCTTAGTGCCCCAGCGGCTTTCATAATCAGTCATAGACCAGGCATCGAAAGTGAGGTGCAGGTCTCCTTTTTGAAAAGAATGTTTTTCTCCTGAAATTTGTTTGCTAGTTTCGGTGACGTTATCTAAGGTAAGATGTATTTTAATCATCAGGGTCAGGTATTGGGAAACAGTTTTATAGGGCCGCAATTCCAGATCGAGCATCCGTCCGCTAGGAGTTATTAGATCTTCGCTTTTCTTTTCGCGCGGCTTATATCCTTTTTCTTCTAGGGAATTTTTAAGCGTGGAAAGAAGCTCACTGGTTTTAAAAATACCGTGATATGAAATGGTGCGGTGATTGATGACCAGATTTTTTTCCATGGTTACCTGCCGTAAGCGTGAGTAAAGGTGTTAAGATAAGTTTTTATCTTGGAATGTAAGGTTTCCACATCGCTCTTAATCCAGGTCTCGGCTTTGGCATAATGTTCTTTGAAAAAATATTTCTCAAAAACAATGCTCATGAACCAATACAAAGGCTTATGACTCCACTTGCTTTTACGATCGCTGAGAACATAGCCGTCAATAATCATGCGTAATGTTCCTTGGTTAGTTTTGATAGTTTCATTGCCAACCTTCACATCCACTTCTTTAAGATCGATGACATTTATTTTTATGGCTACAATCAACTTGTAATAATCCGTGATATTTTTCCAGGGTTCCAGGATGATGCGCACCTGCTTTCCGGACGGCGTTACGATAACTTGGTTCATTTTCTCATACCAGTCATACCCTTTTTCATAAAAGTAAGAAGAAATGAGATTGTGCAGCTCATCCAGATTAAAGAGCCCTTCATAGCTCATCTTGAGGCGGTCAATAACTACGTTACGTTCAACCATGGCTAGGGAAGAGAATTTAGGCTTATAAATTATTCTGTGGAGTTATCAAAGAAAGCCGGCCTAGGCGGGCGACTTTTTAGCTTCTAGATAAACATACTCGACTACCAAAAACTTTAAGAATCACAATAAAATTGTTAGAATTCTGGGGTGCGTGAAAAATAATGGTGACGTCGTTTTTAAAAGGTCTGTTCAAGAAATTGTCACTGAATCCGTTCAGTAAAAAGAGCCATATCAAGCTCGGCTTATATGGACCGCCTAACGGAGGAAAATCTACCTTAGCTAACAAGATCTGTATGGATTGGCTGGGAGAAGAGATGTCTACCGTATCGCATATTGCGCACGAGACGCGAGAGATCAAGATTAAAGAACAAGTTAATATCAAAAATAAAAAAGGCAAGGAACTTACTTTTTCTCTGGTGGATACGCCAGGAATTTCTACCAAGATTGATTACGAAGAATTCATCAGAAAAGGATTGAAGAAAGCAGAAGCTAAGAAACGAGCCAAGGAAGCGACCAAAGGAGTTATTGATTCCATCAAATGGCTGGATGACATGGATTCCGTAGTTGTCGTTCTGGATGCGACTAAAGATCCTTATTCTCAGGTTAATATTACGATCATTGGAAACTTACAGGCCCGTAATATTCCGGTGCTTATCGCCGCTAACAAAGTTGATTTGAAAAAAGCAGGCATGGATAGTGTCAAAGCAGCATTTCCACAATACAAAGTGGTGGGAATCTCGGCTAAGTATGGTAAAAATATTGAAGAGTTTTATGAGCAGCTCTTTACTTTAACCAGTTAAAAGGAAGCAAAAAATAGTAAATGTTAAAAAGGCCAAAAGTTTACTATCACTAAGATATAGAGATTAGAAAGAGTTCCAAAAAGAGGTATTGAAGAGATGGTTACGTTTAAGTTTGTACCGTATTACGAGATAGAAAGTCTTTCTTCTGCTAAAAGAGTCAATAAACTGTTGAAGATTGTCAAAGAAGATAAGATTGTGATCATGGAAGGGCGCCTGCGCAAGCAAGAAGAGGCTGACTTGATTGAGATTACCATGGAAGAAATTTCTCCCAAATTTAAAGGGATAGAGTTAAGTGTTATTTATCCTGATAAAGATAAGCAGGATGCCATACAGAAGCTGCGCGGAGTTATGGCCAATGCCTTGCTAGGCAACCGACAAGGACTGACTATTGTCGGACCAGCATCGGTCGTTAAAAAGATTGAAAACAATCCTGATAAGATAGAATTATTTACTCGTGAGAGCAAAGCGAAAGGCAAAGGGATGCGGAAATAAGTTCAAAAAACTTGAGATTCTCTTCTTTAAGGTATATAGTATCCAATAGAAATCTATAAAAACAGTAAAATCTATGATAAGACTATGCCACATCAATGTGTCCGTTGCAATGCTTTCTATCCGGACGGATCTGCAGAAATTTTGAGGGGATGTACTTGCGGAGCAAGATTGTTTTTTTACATCAAGAAAAAAGATATTGAATATGGTAAAGAATTACTGACTAATTTAAGCGAAGAAGAAAAGATCAATATCGAAAAAGATATAGCGGAAGTGTTGGAAATACGCAACGAGCCGGATACGCCGGTGATTCTAGATCTGGAATCCATCCGGGTGGTAAAACCGGGAAAATTTGAGATTGATTTAGTGCATCTGTTCAAGAAAGATCCTTTGATCATCAAACTAGAAGAAGGCAAGTACATGATCGATCTTCCCCAAGCTTTTAAGAAAGCCAAGGAAGACAACGAAGAGAAGAAATGAATATGGATCTTGAAAAAGCGTTATATGCTTCTATTGTATCAGTTGCTGTTCTGGGTGGCTGTAAAGAAGGAATGGTAGAGTTGCAAAATCCTGCGACACGGCCGTTATTTGAAGGGGTATATGTCGGGCAAGTTGAAGGAAGACCTGCACGATATATGGTGGAGAAGGAAACCTGCACATTTATTACTGATCAAAAAGTCTCTTTTCCTTATGGCTGGGAGATGCGGACCGTAATGATCCGAGATACTGATTGTGATAATAGTCTTGATTCCGCTTCTGATAAATATGGAGTTATACGAGGACGAAATCATTTTATTCAAGAAGGAACAGTGGATGAGTTAGATTCTTTACTAGAGCAAGGACAAGGCTTAGTGAAGAAAGAAAATAGGATTCGGGAAGATTGATTAGTTCTACGATTTTATTCAAAAGCTTTAATTGATTTATCGCCGAATCGAGCTTTCAATCCACAAATTCCTTCTTCGCCGATACGAGCCTGTAAAATATCTTTAACAAAGGACTTTTTGGTAAAACGGCTTTGTTCAACATCTTTCATGATTGCTTTAAAAGTAGTCTCGCCATAATGAGTAACAATATAATCCCAGACACAGGCTCCGGTCAAATAGGCTGCATGGTTCGTCCCTTGCCCCTTATGCTCTTCTCTGGTTAAAGCTAAGGAAACATAATTATGACTCAGAGAATCTTGTATTGCATCTCCTTTATATTCATGGTTGAATCCCTCGGCTAAACATTCCAGTTTTTCCTTTCCGCTAAGGCGGCTATTTACATAATCTGCTAATCCTTCATTCAGCCAAGGAAGAGGAGCGTTATGAAGAACTGTTCCCGCTACAAAGAGATGTGTCGGCTCATGGGCAGGGCAGCCGCTAAAATCTTCGTCAGGATACGATGTTTCTTCTTTTACACAAACTCCTTTTTCGCCATCTATCCTGCTTCGTATCATGATGCACCCTGCTGCCCCTTCCTTCGTCTCTCCATTGATATATGTTGCTTCCAGCTGTGCTAATTCATTTTGATATGAAACACTTTGGAATAAACATTGGGTAATCGGTTGTATCCCTAAAAAATCTTTAATTTGCAGATAACATTGTTGATTGCGTTGAAGAAGAAAGTCCCCATATCCTTGAAAATAACATGATGCAAAAACCA